>JBBKVZ010000495.1:0-3775 GCA_037968715.1 Pseudomonas sp. | reverse complement strand
GGCATCTTTCTTGGCATGGGCGTTTTTACCGTAGTTATTGGCATGTACAACTATGAGCGTTCTATGGCCGACTTGACCCATAAGGCGTCGAACACCGCAGACCTCGCCTCCATCAGTTTGACCGAGCCAATATGGAACTACGACTCCGCTGCAATGGAGGGCATCTTGAGCGCGATTTTGCTCGATGATGATGTGGTCGGTATTCGGGTGGTAAAGACCAACGGCGAAATGGCCGGTGAGCAAATCAGTGAGGCGTACGCCAAAATCCCCTTTGACGAACTGCTCAAGAGCCCTGCGAACATTGCAACCGACGCCAAGCTGACGCGTGAGGGCGAAGCCATTGCCAGCGTGCAGATCGTGACCTCCACGGAAAAAGTTAAAGCGCTAATTCGCTACACCTCATTATTAATCGTTTCCTTCTCCCTGGTCTTTCTGCTGATTATTGCCAGCTTTATCTGGCTGCTGGGTAAACGCATTATCCAGCGGCCGATTGATGCGTTGCGCAACAGCGCTGACCAACTGGCCAGCGGCAACCTGACGTATGCGATTAATACCAAGCGCAATGATGAGCTGGGTAGTTTGGCCGTTAGTTTTGATCAAATGCGTAACGCCATTCGCAAGAAGCTAGCGGATCTGGCGATTCTTAATAGAACCGGCGAAGTAATGGCCGGTATTCACAAGCAGACCGAGGCACTGGAAACCGTAATTAAGGTGATGAGTGAACAAACCTGCGTGGAGCGCGGCTCGATCTACTTGCTCGATGCAGAACAGAACTTAACGCTACATGCCTACTACCCAGAAATGGGTGGCGGTGCGAGCTTTCCCAAACGCTTCAAACTGTCCGAGGGGGTTGCTGGGCATGTGGCCACCAGCGGCAAAACGTTATTTATTCCGGATATCAGCAAAGCCCCAGATTACGTAGGCATGGGCCCCACCGAACACGCCAGAGCCTTGCTGTGCGTACCGATGATGGATGACCAAACGGTGTTTGGGGTCATGAACTTTGTCGGCGAAGTAGGCAAAGTAAATTTCGCCGAAGAAGATGAGGGGTTTGCTTTAACCATTGCGCGGATGGCGGTTATTACCACCAAAAATATTCAAATGCTTGAGGTGATTGCCGAGCAGAATCGCACCCTGGAAGAGCGAATTTTGTTACGCACCCGTGAGCTTCGGCAAAAAACCAATGACGTCAGCAACATGCTGCAGAATATGCGCCAAGGCATTTTCACTATTGTTGATGGCTCGCTAATTCATTCGGAATACTCAGCATTTTTGACCGAGATTTTCGAAACCGATGAGGTTGCCAATCAACTGGTTTCCCCCTTCCTCTTTGCGCACAGCAGTGTCGTAGGCGATGTGCTGAATCAAGTGGAAACCACCCTTGATGCAATGGTTGGCGAAGATGCCATGAACTTTCAGTTCAACTCGCACTTGCTGGTTGCTGAATACACCAAGTTGTTTGATGGCGGGCGCAGCAAAATTTTAGAGCTGGACTGGAATCCGGTGGTGGATGGCAATGACCGCATCGACAAGCTGATGGTCACGGTGCGCGATGTCACAGAACTTAAAGCCCTGCAGCTGGAAACCGAGAAGCAAAAAGAACAGCTGGAAATAATTGGCCAAATTCTCGCGGTGTCGAAAGATAAATTGCTGGAGTTCATCAAGAGCTCTTACGAGTTCATGGATGAAAACCAAGCACTGATAGAGCGCTCGGAAGAAAAAGATGTCGAGGTAATTGCCACGCTGTTTCGCAATATGCACACCATCAAAGGCAATGCCCGTACCTATGGCCTGAACTATGTGACCGATAGCGTGCACGAAGCCGAAACGGTATATAGCCGCTTACGCTCCGAGGACGACTTCCCGTGGGATCAGACCGAACTGCTTGAGCAGTTGCAGGCTGCGCGGGCATGTGTGGAACGCTATGAAACTATTTTCAAAGAAAAACTTGCCGGGTTTAGTGATGAGTCGGGCGGTATTGATCCGGCCATCCTCGAGAGCATTAGCAGTGTGGTTGATGGCATCAATGAAAGGTCGCAAGTGCATGATCTGAAGCACTCGATTCAGCTAATCCGTAATTCGATTAATACCTTTCGTTATGAATCCGTGACAGAAATGCTCAAGGGCATTGTTGCCGCAGTGCCGTCGATCGCCAAACAACTGGATAAAGAACTGCCCGAGCTGGTGGTGGAAGACAACTTTGTGCGCCTGTCCAAAGACATCGTGCCGATGCTGCGTAATGTCTTTATGCATATCTTCAGAAATAGCTTGGATCATGGCCTAGAAACCACCGAGCAGCGTCTGGCCAAAGGCAAGCCTGGCCATGGGCGCATTGATTTATCAGTGGTATTGGATGCCGACCAAGTGTTGTTCGCATTCAGCGATGACGGTAAGGGTTTGGCCCTTGAGAGTATTCGCGGTAAAGCCATTGCCAATGGCCAGTTAACGGCTGAGCAACAAGTAAGTGACGAGCAAATTGCTGAGTTGATCTTTTTATCTGGCCTGTCCACTGCCACGCAGGTCACGCAAGTGTCTGGCCGTGGTGTGGGTATGGATGCCATTCGCAAGTTCCTGCAAAAACACCATGGCAACGTCAGTATCGTCTTTCCGGGCGCTGCGGCTGAGGATGGCTTCCGGCCATTTGCGTTGCACATTACCTTGCCGGCCAAGTTTGCTATGCGGCAAACCTAGGCTGTGACTGTATGGGCTTTTAGTGGGATATAGACGGGATACTTGGTTAATGCACGCAGGGTTTACCTATGAATAAATTACTCTCGGTTGCATTGCTGGTTTTGTTTGCTTGCCACTCGGCCTTGGCCGCGCCGCACTATGTCGTGGGTGTTGAAGCACAAGATTATTATCCGCATTACAGCAATGAAGGTGGCCAATACAGTGGTTTTGCCCGCGTGTTGTTGGATGATTTTGCGAAAAGCCAAGGCTATACGTTTGAGTATCGGGCGCTGCCGGTCATGCGTTTATATGCGTCGTTCTTTGCTGGTGAACTGGATTTTAAATATCCAGACAGCCCGCAGTGGCAGGAGGCTAAGCGTCAGGGGTTAAGCATCAACTACTCTGCGCCGGTGGTGAGCTATACCGACGGTGTAATGGTGTTGCCAGCGCATAAAGGCCGCGGTATTGAGAAGTTAAAGCTCTTGGGTACCGTGCGCGGGTTTTCACCGTGGAGTTATATGCCGCTGGTTGAGCAAGGCAAGCTCAAGCTGCAAGAGGTGAATACTTTTCAGCAGTCACTCCAGCAAGGTATTACTGGCCGAGTTGATGGCGTTTATATGAATGCGGAAGTGGGTCGTTATCAATTGAACACGGTGCTTAAGCAGCCAGGCGCCTTGCTGTTCGATGACACACTGCCGAACAGCAAAGACTTTTACCTGTTGTCGAGTACCCAGCATGCGGATGTTATTGATGAGTTTAATCAGTACCTGCGCGAGCATGCCGAGCAAGTAGCCGCCCTGAAAGTTAAGTTCGGGCTTGAATAGTAAGGCTATGTCCTAGTTATGGGTTGCAGGCCCTATTTTGTAGGGTGGGCTTTAGCCCACCAGTGCGGGGTAACAGCCTTGGTGGGCTAAAGCCCACCCTACGTTTTGCGCTCAACCCGCAACGGGTACATCGCCTTGTTTATGAGTACCCACGCCACGTTGCGTGGCGCGTATTGTCTGCAGGCCATGCGCGCCGTGGTTTTGCCTTACATGGGCTGCCAGCGTAGATCCAGGGTCATCGGGAAGTTCGGATTGAGCTCTTCTTTGTAGACCCGCATGGG
>JBBKVZ010000494.1:0-16045 GCA_037968715.1 Pseudomonas sp. | reverse complement strand
TTACCGGGCGTGGTTGCTGCGTATGCGCACGGCACCGCCAATGCGCTCAAGGCCGGCTTCGATGGCGTGGAAGTGCATGCTGCCAACGGCTATCTGCTCGACCAGTTTCTTTGCTCGAACAGTAACCAGCGCACTGACGCTTACGGCGCTAGCCCAGCCAACCGTGCGCGCTTAGTTCTGCAGGTCGTCGATGCCGTAGTCGCTACCGCAGGCGATAGCCGCAAGGTCGGCATTCGTATCTCGCCGATGGGCACCTTTGGCGATGTGCATGACGCCAACCCGTTAGAGACCTTCAGCTACTTGGTCGAGCAGTTAAACAGCCGCAAGCTCGCCTACCTGCATGTCAATCGTCCGGATTGGTTGGGCGGCACCTTCGCAGGCTTTGACAGCTTGTTGCGCGCGCTGCGCGATCTGTATCAGGGCACCCTGATCATCGCTGGCGGGCAAACGGGGGAAAGCGGCGAACAAGCGATTACTGACGGGCTGGCGGATTTGGTTGCGTATGGTCGCCCGTATATCGCCAACCCCGATCTAGCCGTACGCTTCCAGCGCCATGCTGAACTCAATCCACTGGATGGCAACACGCTGTATGGCGGCGGCGAGCAGGGTTACACCGACTATCCAGCACTCAGCTAAGCAGCCTCTAGCCGCGCCGATACAGCCAAACGCCGGGTACTGCCCGGCGTTTTTTTGCCCAGCGGTTTAGCGCAACACAAACTCATCAGCATCCAGATACGCCGGAAAACGCTCTCGATAAGCTGCCAGCTCGGCAGCCTTGAGCGTCACGCGAAACACCCCGTCAGCAGCCTCAGCGGTCAGCAAGCTGTCGCCCTGAAAATCCAACACTTGGCTATCGCCACTGTAGGCAAAACCCTTGCCGTCTTCACCAATACGATTGACCGCCGCCACGTAACAAAGGTTTTCAATCGCCCGCGCCGGCAATAAACGATTCCAATGTTGCCGGCGCACGGCCGGCCAGTTGGCGGTGTACAGCAGCAAGTCGGTGCCGTGCGGGTCGCTGCTCCAGACCGGAAAGCGCAGGTCGTAGCAAATTAGCGGACGCACCTGCCAACCTTTCAGCTCCAGTACCACTTGCTCATCACCTGGCGCATAGTGTTTGTGCTCACCGGCCAAGCGAAACAGATGGCGTTTGTCGTAATGCGCCAAGCTGCCATCCGGGCGCGCCCAGAGCAGGCGATTACGGTAACTGCCGTCGCTGGCGCGGATGATCAGGCTGCCGGTAAGCACCGCGCCAATACGTTGCGCTTGTTGGCTCAACCAGCGACTGGTTGGCCCGTCCTCGGCTTCGGCCCACGCGGCGGACTGCATCGAGAAACCGGTACTAAACATCTCCGGCAACAGCACCAAGTCAGCACCCCGCGCCTGCTCTAGCAATGTTTCAAAATGCTCACGGTTTGCCGCGGGATTTTGCCAAACCAAGTGGGTCTGCAGCAGTGCCAGCTCAAGGTCCGGTAACAGCTTTAGATCGCGCATAGCAGCTCCCCTGCCGTCAGTAAGGTTTCTTCACGCTTAGCAAAGCAGAATCGCACCAAGCGCATGTCGGCCGGGGCCTGCTGGTAGAACACCGAGACCGGAATCGCCGCTACCCCGTGCTCGCGGGTCAGCCATTCGGCCATGGCCACGTCATTGAGGTCGGGGCGAATCGCCGAGTAATCTGCTAACTGAAAATAAGTGCCGGGAGTGCGAGTAAAACTAAACCGCGAAGCGGTCAGCTGATCGCAAAACAGATCGCGTTTAGCTTGATAGAACGCCGGCAGCGCGGTGATGTGCTCGGGATGTTCAGCCATAAAATCCGCTAGGGCGTGTTGCAACGGGGTCACCGCACAGAACGCCACATACTGGTGAATTTTACGCAGCTCGGCAGTTAATGCCGGCGGTGCCAGCACATAGCCGGTTTTCCAACCGGTGACGTGGTAGGTCTTGCCAAACGAGCTGACCACAAACGCCCGCGCATACAGTTCGCCGTGGGCTAGCACGCTAGCATGCTGAGCACCGTCGAAGACCAGATGCTCATAGACCTCATCGCTGATCAGGTAGATGTCGCGATCGCGGATCAACTCGGCCAGCTGATCCAAATCGGCGCTACTCAGCAGTGCGCCACTGGGGTTATGCGGTGAGTTGATAAAAATCAGCCGGGTGCGCGGGGTTATCGCCTCAGCCAAACGCAGCCAGTCGACGCTAAAGTTCGGCAGGCTTAGCGGCACATGCACGCAGCGGCCAACCGCCAACGCCACTGCAGGCTCGTAACTGTCATAGCAAGGGTCGAACACGATGGCTTCGTCACCCGGGCCAATCAGCGCCTGCACCGCACAGAAAATAGCTTCGGTGGCACCCGGCACAATCGTCACTTCGTTTTCGGCACAGACTGTACGGCCATACAACGTGGCCACTTTCAGCGCCACTTGCTCACGTAAGCGCAGCAAGCCGCTCATTGGCGCGTATTGATTATGACCACTGGCCAAATGCTCAACTGCCGCCGCCAGCAAAGCCGGCGGGCTGGCAAAATCTGGAAAGCCTTGCGACAAATTTAGCGCGCCAACTTGCGCCGCCAACTGCGACATGCGGGTAAATATCGTCGTACCAACCTCTGGCAGTTTGCTGGACAGCATGCGGTTCTCCTCAAGAGCGGTGCATCGCGGCATCGTTAACGCAGTTTAAAACGCCCACAAAAAAGGCGCAGTAGCAAAAGCCACTGCGCCTTTTTAAGCCACGCGACGAGGTCGCGGCTTAGCGCTTGTCTTTACGCTTTTTGTCGGCTTTTTTGTGGTGAGTCATCATCCGGCGCTTCTTGTTCACCTGACGATCGGTGAGCGAGTTCTTCTTGCCCTCGAACGGGTTCTCACCGCCTTTGTACTCGATGCGGATCGGCGTACCAACCAGCTTCAATACCCGGCGATAGGTGTTCTCCAGATAGCGCGAGTAAGCCCGCGGAATCTTGTCGACCTGGTTACCGTGAATCACGATGATCGGCGGGTTTGCGCCACCCAAGTGGGCATAACGCAGTTTAATGCGTCGACCATTAACCATCGGCGGCTGGTGCTCGCTGACCGCATCTTCAAGAATCTGAGTCAGGCGGTTAGTCGGCCAACGGGTGATCGCAGATTTGAACGAGGCCTGCACCGAGCCATACAAATGACCAACGCCAGTGCCGTGCAACGCCGAGATAAAGTGAATGTCAGCAAAGTCGACGAAGAACAACCGACGCTGCAACTCGACCTTCACGTAGTCGCGCTCGCTAGGCTCCATGCCGTCCCACTTGTTCAGGGCGATTACCAGCGCACGGCCAGTCTCCAGCACAAAACCAAGCAAGTTCAAGTCGTGGTCAACCACGCCTTCGCGGGCATCCATGACGAAAATCACTACGTTGGCGTCTTGAATCGCCTGCAGGGTTTTCACCACCGAGAACTTTTCTACCGCCTCAAAAATCTTGCCGCGGCGACGTACGCCGGCGGTGTCGATCAGGGTGTATTTCTCTTCATCGCGCTGGAACGGGATATAAATACTGTCGCGCGTGGTGCCCGGCTCGTCATAGACGATAACCCGGTCATCACCGAGCATGCGATTAACCAGCGTCGACTTGCCGACGTTCGGCCGACCGATGATGGCGATTTTGATGCCATCTTTTTCGCTTGGACCTGGGATCAGCTTGGCTTCTTCACCTTCGGCAACAATTTCGCCTTCCAGCGCTTGCAGCTCTACTGGGTCCTGCGGGAAGTCGATTAGCGCGGACTCCAGCATCTGGGTAATACCGCGGCCGTGGGCACCGGCAATCGCCAATGGCACGCCCATACCCAGCGGGCTGAACTCGGCACGCGCCAAGTCTGGATCGATGTTATCGACCTTGTTGACCACCAAGAACGAACGCTTGTTACGCTTGCGTAAGTGCTCGCCAATCATCTGGTCGGCGGCGCATAAACCTGCGCGGGCATCCACCATAAACAGCACGACATCGGCTTCTTCGATGGCCAGAAGCGACTGCTCGGCCATCTTCGCATCCATGCCATCTTCGTCGCCGGAGATACCACCGGTGTCGATCAGGATATAAGTCCGCCCCTGCCACTTGGCCTCACCATACTGGCGATCACGTGTCAGACCCGCTAGATCGCCGACAATGGCGTCACGCGTTCTGGTCAGGCGGTTGAACAATGTGGACTTGCCCACGTTAGGGCGGCCCACTAGGGCGATTACCGGAACCATTGGCTCCTCCAGCGAGATATCTAAAAAACACAAAGGCCGCTGCCGTAAACGGTAGCGGCCGAACACTTAGTTTAGAGCCGGTTCAGCGACGCACAAAGAAATGCGCCAATCGCTGAACCGACGCTTAGCGAATGGTCAGTGCGACCAAATCACCATTGTTAGCAAATACGTACATCCAGTCGCCGACCACTAAAGGCCGCACGCGTAAACCGGAACTATTGATGCGCTCACGAGCAACAAAGTGGCCATCAATCTGACTAACCATATGCAGATAGCCTTCAAAATCACCAAAAGCTACGTAGCTTGAGAACACTTCCGGAGCCGATAGCTGCCGGCGTGCCAAGGCTTCGTTACTCCACAAGGCAGATGCCGAACGCTCATCGATGCCCTCGACAGTACCATTGGCTAGACTCACATAGACGCTGCCGAGCCCTTGGGCCAAGCCAACATAGCTGGACGCCTCACGCTGCCAAAGTACCCGACCACTGTTGACATCCAACCCGGCAACCCGACCTTGATAGGTCACGGCGTACAGGGTATCGCCAGATAGCACTAGGATGCCGTCAATGTCGACAACACGATCGAGCTCGGAACGGCCCTGCGGAACGGCTACGCGCTGCTCCCAAACTGGCACACCACGGGCAAGATCAATAGCGACGATTTTGCCGGTAGAAAAGCCGGCAATCGCCAGACGCGAGGTCAACACTGGCGCACTGGTGCCGCGCAGAGTAAGTACTGCGGGTGAGTTTTCGTAAATCCAGCGCTGATTGCCCGTTGCAGCATCAAAACCAATCAAGCGATCGTCTTGGGTTTGTACAACCACTATGTCGCTGTTTACCGCAGGTGCCGCGAGCACTTCACTGCTAACTGAAGCGCGCCACTTTTCTTCACCCGTAGACTGGTTAAGCGCGATGACTTCGCCTTTGAGGGTGCCAACCACCACCAAACCGGAGCCGACGCCAACAGCACCCGAAACCGGCGCATCAAGATCTTGCTTCCACAGCACATCGCCACTAAAGCGATCCATGGCCATGACGATGCCTTCAACATCGGCGGCATAAATATGATCACCATCGACGGCAGGAGCAAGAAGGCTATAGCCTTCACCTTGACCATCACCGATCGAGCGATCCCACTCAGTCTTCAACTGCACTTCCGCAGTGAAGTCTTGCAACTCAGCTGGCGGCAATTCTTTTTTGCTGTTGCTGCTGCAACCCACGACCATAACGGCCAGGGCCAGCAATGCGGCATTTTTCCAACGCATCACGTCATGCATCCCCTTTGGCGAGATCGTCGATTTTGATTTGCAAACCACCAACAGCAGCATCTGAACTCAGTGCAGCTTTAGCTTTCTCATAAGCAACTAAGGCTTCATCGCTGCGCTCCAGTTTGACCAGCAGGTCGCCCTTAAGCTCTTCACGCGTGGCCAGATAGGCCGGTTCCACATCGGCATTAAGCAGTTGTAGCGCGTCTTCAGTCTTGCCTTGCGCTTGCAATACACGCGCGAGACGCTGACGCGCCAACTCAGCCAAGGTGTTATCGACCGGTTTATCCAACACAGCCTTAAGCTCCGCACCGGCATCTTCAAGCTTGCCCGACTCAACTGCGACCTTAGCCAGTAGCAAGCTACCGTATTGGGCGTAGTGGGTGCCTGAATAGTCAGTTTTCAGCTTGCCCGCTAACTCGGCAACCTTGCCAGCATCCGGCTGGGTATTAGCCACGAGACTGGTTTCTAGCAACAGCTGATACAACGCTGAAGCACTCTGAGCTTGGTTAACCTGATACTTTTGCCACGCCTGCCAGCCAAAAACCACGACCAACGCCAAGGCACCACCCGACAGCAGCGGCTTACCATTGCGTTGCCACCATTCACGGATTACAGCCAGCTCTTCATCTTCGGTACGCGAGGTCACTGAAATACTCCTTTTCGCTGAATGCTCAAGCCTGTAAACAGGCTGCTAGCTGCTCGGCAAGGGCCGTCCAGCTAATGTGTTGTTGTTCGCCATTACCACGCAGTGGCTTAAGCGCGACTGTCTGTTGAGCTAATTCATCTTCAGCCAAAATCAGTGCGAACAATGCACCACTCTTATCGGCTTTCTTAAACTGGCTCTTGAAGCTGCCAGCACCAGCATTCACCTGTAGGCGCAAATTCGGTAACTGATCACGTAACTGTTCGGCCAGCACCAACGCCGCCAATTCTGCCGCCTCACCCAAAGCACAAAAATACACATCAACCTGGCGGGCAAGCTCAGCAGGGACTTGTTGCATCGCTTCGAGCAGCAGAACCAAGCGCTCAATACCCATGGCAAAGCCAACGCCAGTGGTTGGTTTACCGCCCATTTGTTCGACCAGGCCATCATAGCGCCCACCCGCACAAACCGTACCCTGCGCACCGAGCTGAGTAGTCACCCACTCAAACACAGTTTTGCCGTAATAATCCAAGCCACGAACTAACTTAGGATTGAGCACATAAGGAATTCCGGCTGCATCCAACCGCGCGGTTAAGCCCGCAAAGTGGCTGACCGACTCTTCATCAAGATGATCAACCAGCTTCGGTGCATCAATCAGCAAGGCCTGAGTTTCTGGCACCTTGCTGTCGAGAATCCGCAGCGGATTAGTGCTCAGCCGACGCTTACTGTCTTCATCTAAGTGCTCGATACGGGCCGCAAGGAACTCGACCAAGGCCTCGCGGAAATTTGCCCGCGCGACGCTGCTACCCAAACTATTGAGCTCCAAGCTCAGGGCCGGCCGAATACCCAGCAAGCCCCACAGACGCCACGTCATGATGATCAGCTCGGCATCAATGTCTGGGCCATCAAGGTTAAACACCTCAACGCCGATCTGATGGAACTGACGGTAACGACCTTTTTGCGGACGCTCATGGCGAAACATCGGACCGTTGTACCAAAGCTTTTGCACCTGACCGCCGCCGGTGATGCCATGTTCAAGTACCGCACGCACGCAACTGGCCGTGCCTTCCGGACGCAGAGTCAGGGAGTCGCCGTTGCGATCGTCAAAGGTGTACATCTCTTTTTCGACAATATCGGTAACTTCACCGATTGAGCGCTTAAACAGCTCGGTTGCCTCAACAATCGGCATACGAATTTGCCGATAGCCGTAGCCATCCAGCAATCCAGCTACCGTATTTTCAAAGTAACGCCAAAGCGGAGTTTGCTCAGGAAGAATATCGTTCATGCCACGAATGGCTTGCAGCGTCTTGCTCACAAAAAATCCTTAGATTTACGGGCCATTAATGGCTTAACCACGGGCAATTACAGCCGCATCGGCCGCGACCTTTTCAGCCGCTTTCTGGCGAATCAGCGTTTCCAGCTGATCAACCAGATTATCGTTATTAAGCTTCAGCGCAGGCTTACCATCGATATACACCAAGTTACTCGGCGAACCGCCGGTCAAGCCAATATGCGCCTCTTTAGCTTCACCCGGACCGTTAACGACGCAGCCGATCACGGCTACGTCCAACGGCACCAGTAAATCCTCAAGCCGGCCTTCTAGCTCGTTCATGGTTTTCACCACGTCAAAGTTCTGTCTTGAGCAGCTTGGACAAGCAATAAAGTTGATGCCGCGTGAACGCAGGCGCAATGAACGAAGAATATCAAAGCCCACTTTGATTTCTTCAACCGGATCTGCCGCCAGCGAGATGCGAATAGTGTCGCCTATACCGTCAGCCAGCAGCATACCCAAACCCACTGCTGACTTAACCGTACCGGAGCGCAAGCCCCCTGCCTCGGTAATGCCTAAGTGCAGCGGCTGGTCAATTTGCTTGGCCAGCAAGCGATAGGCCTCAACCGCCATAAACACGTCGGAGGCCTTAACGCTGACTTTGAACTCCTGAAAGTTCAAGCGATCGAGATGTTCAACATGGCGCAAGGCCGACTCAACCAGTGCAGCAGGGGTCGGTTCGCCATATTTTTTTTGCAGGTCTTTTTCCAGTGAGCCCGCATTCACGCCGATACGGATCGCGATACCACGATCACGTGCTGCATCGACCACTGCCTTAACACGATCTTCACGGCCGATATTGCCCGGGTTAATACGCAAGCAATCAACGCCAAGCTCAGCAACCCGCAAAGCAATACGATGATCAAAGTGGATATCCGCAACCAGTGGCACGCGCACCTGCTGCTTAATTTTGCCAAAGGCTTCGGCTGCATCCATATCGGGTACGGAAATACGCACGATATCGGCACCCGCATCCTCAAGGCGCCGCACCTGAGCAACAGTTGCGGCAACATCGCAGGTGTCGGTATTGGTCATGCTTTGCACCGCGATAGGTGCATCACCACCGACAGGTACAGAGCCGACCCAGATTTTGCGCGAAACTCTGCGAATAATTGGCGATTCACACTGCATCAGTTACAGACCTAATTTCATGCGAGCTGTCTCGCCGCTGGTATAAGGGGTCACATCGACCACCTGCCCGTTATAACTAACTTGCACGCCGCGAGCAAAACCTAAACGCAACTCAAGCGGCGCCTTACCAACCAATTCAAGGAACTCACCTTTACCTTTCAGTGCACTAAAAAGCACCTTGCCATTGGCATCAGTTAATTGAGTCCAGCAGTTGGCAGTGAATTTAAGACCGACCAGACCCTCACCTGCCGCAACCTTAACCGGCTGCGCATCAGTCGCTAGCACAGGTTGCGCTGAATCGGCCGAACCGGCTGAGTCAGCAACCGATGTACTCAGCACTGGAACTGGATCACCAACAAGTGGGGTAGCAGAAACTGTTTCGGACTGCGGCTCTTGCTCTGGCACTGCAGTTTTAGAGTCAGTAGCTATTAATGGTAAATCACTGCTTTGTTGACCATCACTGACCGCTTGATCTTCAGGCTCATCAAGCAGATGCAATTGCGTACTGCCGTCTGCTCCCTCGACTTCAATATGCTCAACCGCACTGCTGACAGAACCAATCACAGGTATGCGCTGCGAGCGCTCCTGCCACCAGAAATAACTGGCAAGCGCCAGAGCAATCAATACGCTGAAACTGACAATACGCAATAAATTCTGTGCCAGATGTGCAGGCTCTTCAATATGCCCAAGCGAATGCACACTGCTACCCGTTGCATTACTGCCGGTTAATTGATCAAAAGCCACAACCAAGGGCTCTTGGTCAATTTCAAGCAATTTTGCATAGGCGCGAATATAACCTCGGGCAAAGGTATTACCTGGCAACTTGGAAAAAGCACCGGACTCAAGGTAGCCAAGCGCCTGTACAGTTAAATTAAGTTTGCCGGCAACATCAGCTTGCGACCAATTATTGTCTTCACGGGCTTTACACAGTACTTCGCCAGGATTTACGCCAGCAAAAGCAATAGCTTCAGGTTCCAGCACTTTCATCGTTGCTCCAGCTCATATTGCGTATATTCAGGACTGCCCGGATATAAGCGTTTTAACTGCAGCCCCAGACTGGCAGCCTTATTACGATCGTCATAAATGCTGGAAAGCCGGCTACCTAGCAATAAGCTGCGGGCATTGTGCTGCGAGACCACCAGATAGCTCTCGTAGTAGCCCTTGGCTTGAACATAATTCTTATCTTCGTAACTGAGGCTCGACATCTCTAGCAACGCGGTGGACTGACGCACATTCAAACGTAAAGCGCGCTGAAAATACTTTTTCGCTTGATCGCGCTGCTTAAGCTGCAACGCCGTCAAGCCCATATTCTCAAACACCCGTGAACGCTCTTGATAGAGAGTGTCTTTTGAAGCCCGCGTGAACATTTCCATTGCTTCTGGGTAACGCTTTTGCTCGTACAGGAAACCGCCGTAATTGTTCATAATACGGGTATCGTCACGGCGGGCCGACAGCGCTTTGAGAAAATGCTCATCCGCTAATTCAGCCTCCATTTCCGACTGAAAGACCAACGCTAAGGCAGCGTGAGCATCGGCGTTAGACGGGTCAAGATCCAAGGCCTTTTTCAACGGCCCTTTAGCCCGACCAGTGTTGCCTTGCTGCAAATAACCGATTCCTAGCTGAATATAGGCATCGCGAGCATTATCACGGCCCGTCTCACTGCTCAGCGGATTCACGTCACCTGTAGTCACACAACCGACCAGCAAGGTAAAGACAGACATCAGCAAGGCAGCGCGCAGAGTCATAGAGAACACTCCTTCAGATGGATTTTGTTGAAGCCTGCAACTCATCGGCCTCACTATTGAGCTGGCGTACGGCAATATAACGCTCGCTACGGCGGGTGCGATCCATGACCTGACCAACTAGTTGGCCGCATGCCGCATCAATGTCTTCGCCGCGCGTGGTGCGCACAGTGACATTGTGCCCGGCCTTGTACAACAGGTCTTGGAAACGACGGATGGCATTATTGCTTGGCCGCTCATAACCCGAATGAGGAAATGGGTTAAAGGGGATCAGATTGATTTTGCAGGGGAAGTCCGCCAGCAAGACGATCATTTCCTCAGCATGCTCGGGCTGATCGTTAATATCCTTGAGCAAGGTGTACTCAATAGTCAGCACCCGCTTCTCGCCGAGACGCGAAACATAACGTCGGCATGCGGCCAAGAGCATTTCCAGCGGATACTTCTTATTGATCGGCACCAACTGATTACGCAAGGCATCATTGGGTGCATGCAGCGACAACGCTAATGACACATCAAGCACTTCGCCCAGTTTGTCGATCATCGGCACTACACCAGAAGTCGACAGGGTTACTTTACGCTTGGAAATACCGTAGCCAAGATCGTCCATCATGATGCTCATGGCGGCGACTACGTTATCGAAGTTGAGCAACGGCTCACCCATGCCCATCATCACCACATTGGTGACAGCACGGTCGATTTTTGCCGGGACGCTGCTAAACGATTTATTTGCCAACCAAACCTGACCGATAACTTCAGCGGCGGTCAGATCGCTATTAAAACCTTGTTTGCCGGTGGAGCAAAAACTGCAATCCAGCGCACAGCCCGCTTGCGAAGAAACGCACAGGGTGCCGCGATTGCCTTGAGGGATATACACGGTCTCGACGCAACTGCCAGAAGCCACGCGAACCACCCACTTACGGGTGCCGTCGACGGAGATATCCTGACTGACAATTTCTGGACCGCGAATCTCAGCAAGATCCTTGAGCTTTTCGCGCAAGGCCTTACTGACATTGCTCATGGCATCAAAATCATCAACGCCAAAGTGGTGAATCCACTTCATTATCTGACCGGCACGAAAGCGCTTCTCCCCTATAGAGTCGAAGAAACTTTCCATTTGCTGCTGAGTTAGCCCCAGCAGATTGACTTTTGCCGTCACGGCAGTGCCTACAGATACGGTCATGGTTTCACCCTCGCTAGATTCGCTTAGCGAATGCGAGCGCACACCTCAGTGGCGGCGAAGAAGTACGAGATTTCACGGGCAGCAGCGGCTTCGGAGTCCGAACCGTGCACGGCGTTTTCGTCGATTGATACGGCGAAATCAGCACGGATAGTGCCAGCAGCAGCTTCTTTAGGGTTAGTAGCGCCCATCAGTTCACGGTTTTTGGCAATGGCGTCTTCGCCTTCCAGAACCTGAACGATAACTGGACCAGAAACCATGAAGGCCACCAGGTCTTTGAAGAAACCGCGAGCGCTGTGCTCAGCGTAGAAACCACCGGCTTCGCGCTCAGACAGCTGAACCATTTTCGAAGCGACGACGCTCAGGCCAGCCTTTTCGAAACGGCTAACGATTTCGCCAACTACGTTTTTAGCAACGGCGTCAGGCTTGATGATGGAGAAAGTACGTTGAACAGCCATGTGAAACTCCAAATTTCTAAGAATTACAGCGAAAAATAAACCCGCAAATTATACGCGGGTTCCAGTTAAATGCGTAGCGCTGACTCAAACAGGACAAAAGCTACAGTTGAGCAATGCTGGTGCCGACCAAGCCACTGAACAAAACTAGGCAACTCTTGGCTGCAAAGCCCACAACAAACCGACTTGTCAGTCCAGCTCGTCAATCCAGGCAGCCTGAATTGCCTCGAGAACTTTCTCACCACCGCGCTGCGGGTCGTCGGAAAAGTCTGGCAGGGCCAACACCCAACGTTGCAGATCAACGAAATTTACATAACGCGGGTCGACCTGCGGCATGCTTTCTGCCAATTCGATAGCAATATCGAGCACATCATTCCATTGCAGACTCATGACAAGCGCCTCCTCAATGCTGCTCAGAAACCTGATTTAGTGTGTAGCGCGGGATCTCTACGACCAAATCAATCGAGCCAACCAAAGCTTGGCAGGATAGACGCGACTCCGCCTCAAGCCCCCAAGCTTTGTCCAGCATGTCGTCCTCAAGTTCATCCGAGGGTTCAAGCGTTGTGAAACCCTCACGAACAATCACGTGACAGGTGGTGCAAGCGCAGGACATTTCACATGCATGTTCAATTTGCAGGCCATTACGCTTAGCTGCCTGAATAATGGTCTCACCCGATACCGCATCGACCACCAAACCGTCAGGGCAATGCTCAGCGTTGGGTAAAAAAACAATCTGCGGCATTAGTTATTCCTCAATCTCATTTACACGCCGACCTGCCAGCCCAGCTTTTACCGTGGCATCTAGGCGACGCGCGGCAAAGGCATCCGTTACCTGGGTTAGACGTTTGGTCTGCTGCTCAATAGCAGCCCCATCACTAGCCACCATTAATTGCTCAAGCAGCTGCATCTGCTGCTCGATGGCGGCAATCTCATCCATGCTTAATAAACGCTCGCCATCCGCAGCTATCGCAGCGCGTACGGCCACCAACAAGCGCTCGGCATCGACTTGTTGCTCGCGCAATACCCTAGCCACTTTGTCGTCTCCGGCAAATTTGAACGAGTCTTGCAGCATCCGCGCGACCTCGCCATCAGTCAGCCCGTAAGACGGCTTAACCTGAATAGTCGACTCAACCCCTGAGCCCAACTCACGCGCCGCGACACTAAGCAAGCCATCGGCATCCACCTGAAAGGTCACCCGGATTTTCGCGGAGCCAGCCACCATTGGCGGAATACCGCGTAGCTCAAAGCGCGCCAAAGAGCGGCAATCGCTGATTAATTCGCGCTCACCCTGCAGCACATGAATCATCATGGCTGTCTGGCCATCTTTGTAAGTGGTGAAGTCTTGCGCGCGCGCCACCGGAATAGTGGTGTTGCGTGGAATAACCTTCTCCAGCAAGCCGCCCATAGTCTCAAGACCCAGTGACAGCGGAATAACGTCCAGAAGCAGCAACTCTTCGCCGTCCCGTTTGTTACCCGCAAGGGTATCAGCCTGGATAGCCGCGCCAATGGCGACGACCTGATCGGGGTCGATGTCGGTCAACGGCTGACGGGCAAATAACGCTGCTACTGCTTGGCGCACATAAGGCACCCGCGTCGAACCACCGACCATGACCACAGCTTCAACATCAAGCAACTCAATACCCGCATCACGCACTGCGCGCTTACAGGCCTTTAGGCTACGCGCCACCATCGGTTCAATCAGCTCGACAAATTGCTGACGACTCAGCTCACCTGTCCAGTCAGCATGCTTGACTACTACCAACTCGTCGTGACTCAACGCTTCTTTAACCGCACAAGCGCTCTGTAACAAGCTGCGCTGTTGACCCGGAGCAATATCAGTCGACAAGCCCGCTTCGCGAATAATCCAACCAGCAATAGCGTGATCGAAATCATCGCCACCCAGCGCACTGTCACCGCCGGTAGCCAAAACTTCAAACACGCCGCCAGTCAGACGCAGAATGGAAATATCAAAGGTGCCACCACCCAAGTCGTAGATCGCCACTAAGCCTTCGGCTTGTTGATCTAGACCATAGGCCACAGCCGCTGCCGTGGGCTCATTGAGCAGACGCAGTACGTTTAAACCGGCCAACCGCGCAGCATCTTTGGTGGCCTGGCGCTGCGCCTCATCAAAATAGGCCGGCACAGTAATCACCGCGCCAACCAAATCGCCACCCAAGGTGGCTTCGGCACGCTGACGCAGCACTTTAAGAATATCTGCCGACACCTCGACCGGGCTTTTCGGACCCTGCACAGTGTCGATAAACGGCATATGCGACTCACCGCCAACAAACTGATAAGGCAGCTGCTCACCGAGCTGCTTAACGTCTGCTAGGCCGCGACCCATCAAACGCTTAACCGATAACACGGTATTCAGCGGATCTTGGGCGGCCGATTGTTTGGCGCTTTGGCCGACTTCAGTGAGCTGCGCGTGGTAACGCACGGCCGACGGCATCAGTAATTGCCCTTCAGCATCCGGCAGCGGCTCGGCCACGCCACTGCGCACAGCAGCAACCAGCGAGTTAGTAGTACCCAAGTCGATCCCCACCGCCAAACGGCGCTGATGAGGTTGCGGGCTTTGTCCGGGTTCTGCGATCTGTAGTAAGGCCATGCTTGTCTGACTATTAGGCTCGCCGCGCGTGCGACAAGCAGGTTAATCGTCGAGGCGCTCTTCCAGCTGGCGCACTTCATAGGAGAGCTTGTCGAGAAACTGCATACGCCGCACAAGGCGCTCAGCAAGCTCGCGACTGGCTGGAGCATTCCAGCAACCAGCAAATTGCTCATTTAACTGATTTTGCGCCAGCTTCAGACGCCGTTTAAATGCGTCGACACCGGCCAGATCTGCACTTTCTTGCAAATCTTCCAGCTCTTCGCGCAGCTGCATTTGCTGCAGCAAGAATTCAGGATCTTGCACCGTCACCTCCAACGGCAACTCACCACCACTCAAACTCAACAAGTAGCGGGCACGCGAGGAGGTATTTTTCAGCGTTTGATAAGCCTCATTCAGGCTCGCTGACTGCTCTAAGGCCAAACGTTGCTCACGCTCAGTACCGTCGGTAAAACGATCCGGATGAACACTGCGGGCCAGCTCGCGATAACGTACAGCTAGCTGCGTAAGATCGAGATCAAACGCAGGCTGCAAATCAAACAGAGCAAAATGACACGGACTTCCCACAAGCGCCTCAGACGTTAAAGCTTTCGCCGCAGCCGCATTCGCCACGCACGTTAGGATTATTGAACTTGAAGCCCTCGTTAAGACCTTCCTTAACGAAGTCGAGCTCGGTGCCATCCAGATAAGTCAGGCTTTTCGGATCGATAATCACTTTTACTCCGTGACTTTCGAACACCTGATCTTCAGCAGCAAACTCATCAACGAACTCCAGCACGTAAGCCAAGCCGGAGCAGCCGGTGGTACGCACGGCCAAGCGAATGCCGTCACCCTTGCCTCGTCCATCCAGCGAGCGGCGCACATGGTCGGCCGCCGCAACAGTCATGCTGATAGCCATCGACAACCTCCTAGAGCAAGCCTTTCTTCTGCTTGTAATCGCGAACAGCCGCTTTAATTGCGTCTTCCGCCAATACCGAGCAGTGGATCTTCACTGGCGGCAGTGCCAGCTCTTCGGCCAGATGGGTGTTCTTGATGGTTTCAGCTTCATCCAGGGTCTTACCCTTCATCCACTCTGTAGCGAGCGAGCTAGAGGCAATTGCCGAACCGCAGCCATAGGTCTTGAACTTGGCATCTTCAATAATGCCCTGCTCGTTTACTTTGATCTGCAAACGCATCACGTCACCGCAGGCCGGCGCACCGACCATGCCAGTGCCAACATCTGGATCTTCTGCATCCATTTTGCCGACGTTACGTGGGTTTTCGTAGTGATCAATAACCTTTTCGCTGTAAGCCATGCTGGTATTCCTCTCGCAATCGGGCGCCGTCTAGGGCGAAATTAGTGTGCAGCCCACTCAACCTTGGACAGGTCGACACCCTCTTTAAACATATCCCAGAGCGGCGACAATTCGCGCAGCTTGGTCACTGCTTCGCAGACCTTCTGCGCCGCATAATCAACCTCTTCATCAGTGGTGAAGCG
>JBBKVZ010000493.1:0-8712 GCA_037968715.1 Pseudomonas sp. | reverse complement strand
GGCAGAGCGCAAGTAACAACAAACGTAACATCGCATACCTCCAATTATGTAGCCGGACAAACAGGCGCCCATTAAAAATGGGGGTACAGCTCCCAATTTTTAATGGGCGCACGGTCGCGCAAAAATCAAAACTCACTACCTAAGCCTTGCGGCGATTAGCAACCATAACAAAACCAAACAACGCACAAGAAAATAACCACATAGCAGCAGGAAGCGGTACCACTGCAGACCGGTTAACACCGTACTCTGCCGACTCCATCAGATCCAGATATCGCGCAGATTGCACGGAGCCTTCTTCTTCAGGAGCAGCCGCAAGGCAAGAAATGATTTGAACACAAGGAAGGATTCCAGCTACAGATAGGGTGCTAAGCACTATTGCTGAGTGTTCAACACTATTGCTGAACAGGCCGGGCAGTGCACCCCCGAAGGAGATATTAGGAATAGACGACCGCACGCCAAGGGCGTTACTAAAAGTAAATAGCGCAGCATCCAGAGGCTTTCGTACAAGCCAATTGAGCTGAAGGGCAAAATTCTTGTCAAAGCCGCTACTGACATGAGCAGGTTCAGCTACACGGCCAGCGGCCTGAGCAGTAGAGGCTGCGAGTAGAGCCAAACAAAAACTGCACCACCGTAAAAACAATATCCAGCGCATATCATACCTCCTGTATGCAGTTCAATCCCTCTAGCTACTGGGAATAATCGTAACGGTGCCAGTCACTCAAGTCAACATTACGTCTGTACATTTAAATCACATCAAAACAATAAAAAAACAGTCAAATTCTTGTCACAAACACGGCTATTTCGCCATGAGGCAAACCCCAACTAATACGCTTGCTTGCCCGCCAAAGCAGACACCGTGCGCAACAAAATGACGAAATCCAGCCATATCGACCAATTATTGATGTACTCAATATCAGACTCAACACGCTGAATCATCTGCTCTAAATCTTTGGTTTCCCCACGAAAACCTCTCACCTGCGCAAGCCCAGTAATTCCTGGCTTGATATTGCGTCGGGCAAAATAATCGGTGATTCGTCGCGCATACTCTTCGTCATGTTGCACCGCATGCGGTCGCGGCCCCACCAAGGACATTTCACCAGTTAGGACGTTGAGCAGTTGCGGCAACTCATCCAGGCTAGTACGCCGAATAAAAGCTCCGACCCGTGTCACCCGTGGATCATTCTTCTCTGCCTGCTTAACTACCCCGCCCTCCAGAGGAGCTACCAGCATGCTGCGAAACTTCCAAATACGGAAAGTTTCGCCATTCCAGCCCATGCGCGCCTGCCGAAAAAACACCGGTCCAGAGCTATCAATTTTGATCGCAATTGCTATGAGTATTAGCAACGGAGCTACACAAATCAGAGCCATGGAAGCTAGCAGCAAATCCTCTAAGTTCTTCAGGAACAATCGCGTCCCGGTCAGTGGTGTTTCAGATAAAGTCAGCACCGGAATACCGGCAATTTCGCGGACACTGTGATTGATCAAACGCAGGGAAAAGATGTCCGGAACCCAGTGAACTGCGATGTGTTTATCCAACAGTTTGAAATAAACGTCCTCAAATACCTCAGAAGCATCCAGCGGGGTCACAAAATAGACCGCCCGAATCGCATGCCGTTCAATAAGATCATCCAATTCGAAAAGGTTGCCCAGCACCGGTAAGCAGCGCTCTTCGCTAGAAGTGGCGTCACCTTGAGCGTCTCCGTCCTTAATCTGCACACAACCAACCACCTGCTCACCAAGCCAATGGTTGTCACTGATCTTCCGGTAAAGGAAATTAGCCAACCGGCCAGAACCAATAATCAGCACATTTTCTGACTGATTAGCATGTTTCAGCAGTTTCTTTTGTGCAGCGCCCATCGCAACGTGCAGCAGCAATTGCACAAATAACCCAGCAAAAAATATCTGTGCCAGCAGCACACGCGAGTACTGCTCGCTTTGCTTGGTCAGAAAGGCTAATGCAAACAAAAAGGCAAAGGTCACCGTCCATGCCTTGATCAAACTAAAGGCTTTAAGGGTTAGCCCCGCATTGCGCCGATAGATTGCGAAGTGGTCATACACAACGGCCAGGGTGCCAAGCAACAACAGAAGCAAAATGACATAGGTCTGGGTTAGATAGCCGATCTGGTGAACAATCAACCACCAAGCAACACCCGTTACCGCAATACCATCCAAGCCCGCCTGAATGGTATTGCTAATACTGCTGCGCCGTTGGAGTATCGAACGGCGGCCTCCCGGTTGGAATGTCATATTAAAACCATAATAAAGTGAAACGTTAGATGACCCACCGCCCGACCTACCAGAGCAAGCAGGGTGATAAACCGCATAAAGACTCAGCTCAGTCGTCTTTAAAAATTCTTGCCGGAGCGTTCAACTGCTCCGAGCATACACACACATAAGCTACGGTTTGGTCGTTACCAGCAAAGTGTGCGAGCGTGAATATACTTGAACGCGATAAAACACTGAAAAATTGCCAACCAGCTGGCGTGGAAAATACAACATATCTATTGGCTGGTCCTCAATAGAAAGCTCTAATTGGGCAGTGCGCACGAGCTATTTGAAAATGCTAGAGCCGGAGATCTCAGTGCGCGAGCAACATTCGCAACGCCTCTGCGGCCTGCTCGGCTTCGGGAAACGCTGCACCCTGACCCAGTTCGAGTGCTGCCTCTAACTCTGTGCGCGCCTGAGCTTGTTTATTTAATGCCAGATAACTCATTGCCAGATGGTAATGAAACACCGGCTGCTCCGGCGCTTGCCGTATAGCATCCTTGAGCAAAGCAACGCCCTCCTCGACCTTGCCCACTCGATAACTGGCCCAGCCCAGCGTGTCCTTGAAATGCGCCACATGAGACAACCTGAAGCGCTGCGCTAATTCATATGCACGGAGCAAACCTTCTCGATCCGCACTGTGCTCACTGAGTAGACGCGCAAGATTATCGATCACCACATCAGATGCTGGATAAGCCTTGAGCAGGCCCTCGTAGGCATTAATAGCCTCGGCAAAGTGCCCGGAAGACTCAATACTCGCGGCCCGCGCCATTAACAATTGAAAATTTCCAGGGATTCTCGTCAGCCCTTCATCCAACACCTGCTGCGCTTCAGAGAATCGCCCCGCGCGCACGTTGACGCGGGCCAAATTGACATAGCCCACGGAATCGAGAGGCTGCAGACCGATGAATTGCTGAAGGGCCAAGGCCGCGGCCGCGTTTTCTGCGCGCATTGCTTGCACGTCACCCAGAAGCAAGTACACAGCGGCATTCTGCGGACTCTCTTTTAGCACCGCATGCAAAAAGTCTATGGCCTCAGGCGTTCTGCCCGCCAATACAAATGTGCGCGTTAACGACTCTATCGCCTGCATTTCTAACGGGGCCGCAGCATAAGCATGTTGAAAAGCCGCGATGGCTGCTGGGTAATCATTACGTGCGACGAAAATGCTGCCCCGCACCTGCTCCGCTGCTGCTGCTTGACCCGCCAACTGTCCCAGTTCATCCGCTACCGCTTGCGCACCAGACCAATTGCCTTGACCAATACGCGCCTGCGCCAGCAACTTCAGCGCCGGCACATACTGCGTCTTAACCTGCAACATCTGTACAGCGATAATCTCGGCCCGCACGTATTGCCTGCGCTGCAAGAGAAACTCAACATAAGCACTCGCAAATTGCGGCGCGGGCTTGCCCACCTCATACGCGCTCAAATAACTTTCCTGAGCAAGCTCTAACGCACCGGCAAGCTCATGCGCCTTGGCCAGCAGCAAAAGGGCACGAGGAGAACGCGGCGAGTCATGCAAAATCGTGCGCAAATCAATAATCGCCGTATCAAACTGATACGCGTCTAGTTCAAGACTGGCCTTTAGAAGCAGGCCCTCTTCGTTACGCGAGTCACCGGCAAGCAGCTCGTTTATAAGCACTTGTGCTGCGGCCTGCTCACCATTCGACAGCAGCACCCCTGCGAGCAAGCCTTTAGCCTTGCTGCCGTCAAAACTATTACCCGAACGGGCCATAATGGCGCGCAATACTGCCTCTGCTGCACGCGGATCACCCTGCGCCTGCTGCATGTCCGCGAGGACGAAACTGAGCTCGTTATTACTTTGCGCAATCGCCACCAACTCCTGCAAATAGGTAATGGCATCCGCTGCGGTTTTATTTTCGAGCATAAACTGCACGACATCTAAACCCGCCTGAATGTCCTGCGGACTCTCTGCCGCAATGGTTCGGTACTCGGCTTCAGCAGCGTCAGTTCGATTGTGGGCGAGATAGAAACGGGCAAGAACATGCCGTAACGCGCGGTCCTGCGGATAAAGCGCAATCAGCTTGTGAAAAACCGGCTCGAAAGAGTTCTCGTGCACCAAGGACGCCAATGCCGGTTCCTTGATAAGTTGCAGTGCCATACTCCGGCCACTGCCCCTCAAGCTACGATCCAGATATTCAATGGCCTTTTCGGCATCATTAGCGGTGATCCGCTCAGAGGCCAGCACCACCAGAGCATCGATATTCTCGGGGTCAATCGCCAGCACAGCCTGTGCTTGGGCAGCCGCTGCGGCCGTGTCACCCTGCTTGTAGAGCAGGCCCGCACGCAAGCCCAATACTTCGGAATTATTTGCGTCCAAGGCAACAGCCGCATCACTGGCTATTTGTGCTTTTGCCAACTGACCGGCAGTCAACAGCATACGGCCCAATTTGATCTGCGCTTGAAGATGCTGTGGTTGCTGATCCAGTACTGTATTGAGCAGACCAAACAGCGCTGCCCAGTCTCCCTGCTGCTCAGCAATTTGCGCGAGGGCAAATGTGGCTTTGGTGAGCCTCGGCCTGATTTGCAAAGCATTTTTTAATTCGATGCGGGCCTTTACTAAGTCCCCCTGCTCCATCAACGCCATGCCCTTCTGGTAATACTTATTAGCCGTCTCAGTCGGCGAAGAGCAGGCGCCCAAGGCAATAACAACCAACGCTAGCAGTGCTGCCCTGGCACCGAAAAAAACCTTACTCCATTGCATCTTCATCTAGGCCAACCCATAAGATTCAAGATAAATCATCCGCCGCAAACCTGAATCGCGGCCAACCTGACCAATATTGCTAAGCGCTTAACCAAACCAATGACGGTCTGCATTCAGAGTCGTCATGACTGCATGCAACTACCAATCCACAAACCAACGGCGGGAGCGCGACAGAATTGCAAGCAGCGATATTCCAGCGTGAGGCTGACCAGATTTGCGCAGTGGCCTATCCGCACGATTAAGCAACTCGAGTGGACCATGAAAAAGCCAAGGGTTTCATTGCGAAAAATAATACCCACAGGAAACAACGGCCAACTGCAACGCCAAATCGAGCAGCTCATCCATTCGAGCCAGCACTGGATAAGCGCTACACAATCTGTGCAGCCGGCTTAGTTACCGTGCGCTCACGCGTATGTTTGCGCAGCGGCAAGTAGTGCGCCCAGCTGATCTTTACCCGACAACTGCAAGGCTGCACCAGCCAAACGCTGCAGCGGCCAGTCGATGGCAATCTGCGGATCATTCCACAGTAAGCAGCGCTCATGCGCGGGCGCGTAGTAGTCAGTTGTTTTGTAGAGAAACTCGGCGCGCTCAGAGAGCACCAAAAAACCGTGGGCGAAGCCTTCCGGCACCCACATCTGGCGCTGGTTTTCCGCGCTAAGCAGCTCCCCCACCCACTGCCCATAGGTCGCTGAGCTTTTACGCAAATCGACGGCCACATCAAACACTTCACCAGCCACTACGCGTACCAGTTTGCCCTGCGGCTGTTGCACCTGATAATGCAGGCCGCGCAACACGCCGCGAGTGGAGCAGGAGTGATTATCCTGCACAAAGTTAACGCTGCGGCCGATCGCCGCTTCGAAACTTTGCTGATTAAAACTCTCATAAAAGAAACCACGCTCATCACCAAATACTTTTGGTTCAAGCAGCACGACATCAGCAATAGCTAAACGTGTGGTAATCATCAATACACCCGATCCACCAAGAGACGCTGTAGGTATTGGCCATAGCCATTCTTAGCCAATGGTGCGGCAAGTTTTTCCAGCTGCTCGGCGCTGATCCACTTCTGCCGGTAAGCAATTTCTTCTGGGCAAGCAACCTTCAAGCCCTGGCGTTTTTCTAGGGTGGCGATGAACTGGCTGGCTTCCAATAACGAGTCGTGCGTGCCGGTATCCAGCCACGCGTAACCACGGCCCATAATTTCCACCGACAGATCACCACGATTCAGATAAATCTGATTGAGGTCGGTGATTTCCAACTCGCCGCGGGGCGAGGGCTGGATGCTCTTGGCAATCTCGACGACATCGCGATCGTAGAAATACAGCCCGGTGACGGCATAGTTGGACTTTGGCTTAAGTGGCTTCTCTTCCAAGCTAATCGCCTTGCCCGCACCATCAAAGTCGACCACGCCGTAACGCTCAGGGTCGTGCACGTGATAGGCAAACACGCTGCCGCCCTGCTCGCGCGCCATGGCATTGCTGAGTAAGTCTTGAAAGTCGTGGCCGTGATAGATGTTATCGCCCAGCACCAAGGCCGACAGGTCGTTACCGAGAAAGTCTTCGCCAATTAAAAAAGCCTGAGCCAGGCCATCCGGCGAGGCCTGTACCGCGTAATTCAGATTCAGACCCCACTGGCTGCCATCGCCGAGCAACTGCTCGAAACGCGGAGTGTCTTGTGGGGTGGAGATGATCAAAATGTCACGAATGCCCGCCAGCATCAGCGTGCTCAGCGGGTAGTAGATCATCGGTTTGTCAAACACTGGCAGCAGTTGCTTGGAGATAGCCAATGTTGCGGGATGCAAACGAGTGCCGGATCCTCCGGCGAGGATGATGCCTTTGCGCTTCATGTATTTACTCGAATGAGTGGCGGACTTTCGCCGTAGTGGGAGCTTGCGGTGCGGTCTGCGGCGCGCCGCTCAGGTGCGCGCAAGCAGCTCTGGCGACAATCTCGAGGGGTATGATTTCGCGCAGCATTCGGTCTGCATGGTATTGCCAGTGCGGCAATGCCAAGCCGAACGTGGACTGCAGTTTGCGGGTGTCTAGCCGGGAATTGAGCGGGCGCGCCGCCGGCAGCGGGTAGTCTCGGGTGTCAATGGGCAGCACCATGTCGCCTGTCGCCTTGAGTTGCAACCCCAAAGCTGCAGCGCCGTCGATGACGAACCGGGCGTAGCCGTGCCAACTGATTTCACCCGCCGCAGTCAGGTGGTAGATGCCATTTGCTTGCTCGGCGAGGACGGGATCGTACATCAATCGCTGGATCATCAGAGCGGAAACGTCAGCAATCAGCTCGGCGCTGGTTGGCGCACCGACTTGATCAGCTACCACGCGCAGCCCCTCACGCTCGGCAGCCAGACGCAGCATGGTCTTGGCGAAGTTGTTGCCGCGGGCAGCGTACACCCAGCTGGTGCGAAGAATCAGGTGCCTGCAGCCCGATGCCTGTATTCGCTGCTCACCCCCAAGCTTGCTGGCTCCGTATACATTCAGAGGGCTGGTGGGGTCGTTTTCACTGAAAGCGTCCTGTTTGCCGCCATCGAATACATACTCGGTGGAGTAATGCACCAGCAGGGCATCATGACGTCGCGCTTCGGCAGCCATCACCGCAACGGACTCCGCATTCACCTGCCAGGCCGCCACCTGGTCGGTTTCGGCCTTGTCTACCGCGGTATAGGCCGCGGCATTTACGATGACATTAGGCTGCAACCGATCAATCAGGGTGACCAACTGCTCTGGCTGACGAAGGTCGGCACGCTGACGATCGCAGACTTCAAGCAGGCCCAGCGGGGCCAAAGAGCGCTGCAGCTCCCAGCCGACCTGACCATTGGCGCCAAGAAGTAGTATTTTCATTGATATTGCTTGCTCAGCCATTCGCGATAGGCGCCGCTGGCGATGTCGTTTACCCAGGCCTGGTTTTCGAGATACCAGCCCACGGTCTTGCGGATGCCGCTCTCAAAGGTTTCTTCCGGCTTCCAGCCCAGTTCGCGCTCAAGCCGACCGGCATCGATGGCGTAGCGACGATCATGGCCAGGGCGATCCTTGACGTAGGTTATGAGATCTCTGTAGGAACGGAGTTGCCCGTGGGCGCCTTGCACATCATCGCAAGCGCCTACGGAACCGGTCGCAGGCAAGCTTGCCCCCATTGGTTTGAGCTCGTCAAGGATGTCGCAGAGTACGTGGACGACGTCGAGGTTGGTTTTTTCGTTCCAGCCGCCGATGTTGTAGGTTTCGCCGGGAGTGCCCGCTTCCAGCACTCGACGGATGGCACTGCAGTGATCCTTCACGTAGAGCCAATCCCGAACCTGCCGGCCATCACCGTAGATCGGCAATGGTTTGCTGGCCAGCGCATTGTGGATCACCAAGGGGATCAGTTTTTCAGGAAAGTGATAGGGCCCGTAGTTGTTCGAACAGTTGGTCGTCAGCACCGGCAAACCGTAGGTGTGATGATATGCGCGCACCAGATGATCAGACGCCGCTTTCGATGCCGAGTATGGACTGTTCGGCTCATAACGATGGTGCTCGGTGAACGCCGGATCTCCAGACTCCAGCGAGCCGTATACCTCATCAGTGGATACATGGAGAAAGCGGAAATCCGCCCTCGCCAGCCCAAGAAGGGTCCGATGGTAGGCGCGCACGCTTTCCAGCAGGCGGAACGTTCCGACGATGTTGGTCTGGATGAATTCTTCCGGGCCATGGATCGAGCGATCCACATGGGACTCGGCAGCGAAGTTGAGA
>JBBKVZ010000492.1:0-9027 GCA_037968715.1 Pseudomonas sp. | reverse complement strand
AGGTCGGCATCAGCGGCGATTTGCCGGTCGGTCAATAGGCTAAACAAGGCTTCTTCTTGCTCGCTGGCCAGCGCCTCGGCCAGTGCGCTTTTGGCCCGCAGCAGCTTGGGCCAGGGCGTGTCGAGGCTGGCGTTGGACATGCCATACACACCGGGCGCCAGTTGTTGTGGCGCGCCGCTGCGCGGGTTGTAGTGCCAGAGCTGCTCGGCCGTGCCAACCAACAAATTAAAGCCGCTGAATTCGCCAGCCCGCTGCTGTAATTCGGCCAGATACTCAGCAGGCGGCAATTGGCTGGCGAGAAATCCGGCTGGCAGCTCTCCCCGTGACCGGGCGCCCTCGGCCTGCGTGGGGTCGCGCAGGTTGGTCAGCGCGGCGAAGCGCCCATGCGGGCCGACGCCTAGCCAAGTGCCGCCGGCCTGCAAGTCGCGCCCAGCATAGATGCCCGGCTGGTCGTCCCAGTGCGCTAGCGCCTTGCTAGGACGGGCATAAAACTCATCGCGGTTGGCTGCCACCAGCAACGGCAGCGCATGACCGGGGCGCCAAGCGAAGACAATCAGGCACATGGCTATTGATCCAAAAAAATACACGTTGAGGTTAAAGCATTCGTCGCGGCAAGTGCAGGCGACCGGCCCCATCCGTTACCATGCGTGCTTGTTTTGGAGGCGCTGATGGACGTTCTGCAATATCTGCTGCTGTATTTGCTGCTGGGCGGTTGCGCCGGGGTTTTGGCCGGCTTGTTCGGGGTTGGCGGCGGTATCGTAATAGTTCCGGTGTTGGTGTTTAGTTTCGGCGCGCAGGGTTTTGCGCCCGAGGTGTTAACGCACTTAGCGGTTGGCACCTCGTTGGCGACCATCATTTTCACCTCAATTAATGCGGTGCTCGAACACCAGCGCAGAGGCGCGGTGCGCTGGGAGTTGGTGCGCTGGATGACCCTCGGCATTCTGCTCGGCGCCGGTTTTGGTGCGCTTACCGCCGCAGCCATTCAGGGCCCGATGCTGCAGAAGATCATCGGCGTATTTGCCTTGCTGATTGCCCTGCAAATGGCCCTAGAGTTTAAACCCAAGGCCAGCGCTGGTGTGCCGGGTAAGCCTGCGCTGACCTTGGCGGGCGCGGTAATCGGCTGGGCTTCGGCGATTTTCGGCATCGGCGGCGGCTCGCTCAGTGTGCCGTTTTTAACCTGGCGCAGCGTGCCCATGCAGCAAGCCGTGGCCACCTCGTCGGCCTGTGGTTTGCCGATTGCCGCCGCCAGTGCTCTGAGCTTTATGCTGATTGGCTGGCATAATCCGCAGCTGCCGGAGTGGACGCTGGGCTTTATCTATTTGCCGGCAATGTTTGGCATCGCGATTACCAGCATGTTTTTTGCCCGTTTTGGCGCGCGCTTGGCGCACAAGTTGTCGCCGCGCTTACTCAAACGGTTATTCGCGTTATTGCTGTTCTGTGTTGGAGTGAATTTTTTGTTGTAGCGCATTGTCGGGCTATGTCCGCGCTGTGCGGCTAAACCCTAGAAGGTGGCTGGATGAAGCGTCATCCACCCTGCGGTCCTGAATGATTAATTGTAAGGAGTTTTAATGCTGGCTTTCCCGCACATCGATCCGGTGGCTCTGGCCCTTGGTCCGCTAAAAATTCACTGGTATGGGCTGATGTATTTAATCGGTATCGGTGGCGCTTGGCTGCTACTGTCGCGCCGGCTCAAAGCCTTCGAGCCAACTTGGAGCAAGGAGCAGTTGTCGGACCTGATCTTCTGGTCGTCGATGGGGGTGATTCTCGGCGGTCGTCTGGGCTATGTGCTGTTTTACGATTTGGCCGCCTATATGCACAACCCACTGCTGATCCTCAAGGTTTGGCAGGGCGGCATGTCGTTTCATGGTGGTTTTATCGGCGTGATGCTGGCCAACCTGTGGTTCGGTAGGCGCAACGGCAAGAGCTTTTTCCAGTTGATGGATTTTATTGCCCCGGTGGTGCCGTTGGGTTTGGCTGCTGGGCGGATCGGCAACTTTATCAATGCCGAACTGTGGGGCAAAGCCACTGATTTACCGTGGGCCATGGTGTTCCCCACCGACCCTGCGCAGTTGGCGCGCCACCCGTCGCAGCTCTATCAGTTTGCGTTGGAGGGTGTGGCGCTGTTCGTGGTCCTGTGGCTGTACACCCGTAAACCACGGCCAACCATGGCCGTGTCCGGCATGTTCGCCCTGTGGTACGGAATCTTCCGTTTTATCGTCGAGTTCGTCCGCGTACCCGATGCCCAGCTCGGTTATCTGGCCGGTGGTTGGCTGACCATGGGTCAGGTGCTCTGTGTGCCGATGATTCTGGTCGGCATTGCCTTGATGGTATTCGCCTATCGTCGCGCGCCGAGCGCCGCAAAAACCGCTTAAGGAGTCGCACCATGAAACAGTATCTCGACCTGATGCGCTTGGTGCGCGATACCGGCACCTTCAAAAATGATCGTACCGGCACCGGCACTTACAGCCTGTTTGCCCAGCAGATGCGCTTTAACCTGGCCGATGGTTTTCCGCTGGTGACCACCAAGAAGTGCCACCTGAAATCGATCATCCATGAGCTGCTGTGGTTTTTGCAGGGCGACACCAATATCAAATACCTGCAAGACCACGGCGTGCGAATTTGGGATGAGTGGGCCGATGCAAACGGCGATCTTGGCCCGGTGTATGGCTATCAATGGCGCAGCTGGCCGGCGCCGAATGGCGGTTCGATCGACCAAATCAGTAAGCTGATTCAGATGATCAAAACCAATCCCGATTCGCGGCGGCTGATCGTCAGCGCTTGGAACCCGGCGCTGGTCGAGCAAATGGCGCTGCCGCCGTGTCATGCGCTGTTTCAGTTCTATGTGGCCGATGGCAAACTTAGCTGCCAGCTGTACCAGCGCTCGGCGGATATTTTCCTCGGTGTGCCGTTCAATATCGCCAGCTATGCCTTGCTAACGTTGATGGTGGCGCAGGTCTGCGGCCTGCAACCCGGTGAGTTCATCTGGACGGGCGGTGACTGCCATCTGTACGCCAACCATCTCGAACAGACCGACTTACAGCTGAGCCGCGAGCCGCTGCCGTTACCGACTATGCAGCTCAACCCGGCGGTGACCGACCTGTTGGCGTTCAAGTTCGAAGACTTCGAGCTGCTCGGTTATCAGGCCCATCCGCATATCAAGGCCCCAGTCGCCGTTTGAGTCGATAGCGGGCGCTTTGCGGCGCCCCGGCAGACACCGACAGGCGAGTCGGCGCCCCCGTGGTTCAGGCCAGGGCGCCGATTTTTGTTACCCTGATGTTTTTGTCCGTCGGGGTGGAGGTTGTTGGTGCAGAGGTTTTTAGTCCTTTTATGCTTGTGTCTGGCCGGCTGGCCCGCGTTGGCGGCAGAGTCGTCCGCCAAGGTTTTGCGCGTCGGTATCGCTGAAGTACCGCCCTTTGTGATCCATGAGCCAGACGGCAGTTGGCGCGGCATCAGTGTCGATTTATGGCAGAAAATTGCCGAGCAGGCGGGCTACCAATACGAGTTACAACCGCAGGCGTTTGAGCAGCTGTTGCCGGGCCTCGAAAGCGGCAAATTGGACGTGGTGGTGGGCGCGCTGACCATGACCGCCGAGCGTGAAGAGCGTTTCGACTTTACCCACCCCTTTTACCGCACCGGCTTGGCCATTGGTGTGCCCCGCGAGGGCGAAGGCGGTGGTTGGCGCGCGATCAAAGGGTTGCTGTCATGGCAGTTCGTCAGTTTAGTGCTCGGCTTGGCGGCCCTGTTGCTGCTGGTCGGCGGTTTGCTCTGGGTGTTTGAGCGCCGGCGCAATCAACAGCAATTTGGTGGCACTGCGGCGCAAGGTTTGGGGGCCAGCTTCTGGTGGGCGGCGGTGACCATGACCACCGTGGGTTACGGCGACAAATCGCCGGTGACCTTGGGCGGGCGCTTGGTGGCGCTGGTGTGGATGTTTGCCGGCTTGATTATGGTGTCGACGTTTACCGCGGCAGTCACCAGCGCGCTAACGGTGAGTAACTTGCAGGGCGGCATTCAAGGCAGCGAAGATTTGCGCCGCGCCCATGTGGCGACCATTGCCGGCACCGTGAGTGAACGCTACCTAGAGCAAGAGCGCATTCGTCACACTGTGTACCCGAGCTTGCTGGCGGCCATGCAGGCTGTGCAGCAGGGCGATAGTGAGGCGGTGGTCTACGATCTGCCGATTATGCAGTACCGCAATGGCGAACTCGGCGGCGGCGGTTTGCGGCTGTTACCGGGCACCTTTGCGGATCAGTCTTATGCATTCGCGTTGGCTCAGGGCAGCCCTTATCGCGAGCCCCTGAGCCGGGCCATATTGCAAGTCACCAGCGACTCCGACTGGGCGAAAGTGCTGCGCCTGTACCTCGGCACGCCCTAGTCTTAGTGGCGCGGCGCCGGCGCCTCTAATTGCGCACAGAACGCCTCGATAAGCGCTTGCCGTTCGGCTTGCGCGAGCATCGGCTGCGGGTTGAGTGCCGACCATTCTGGATGGGCGCGGGCTTTGCGCAGGGCGGCCAGTAATGCCGCGCTTTGCTCCGGCAGAATCGCGCTGGCCGGTAGGCTAATGGCGTGCTGAGCGGCGTGTCCGCGCTGGCCGAGGGCGTTTAAGAGCTGCTGCTGGCGCGCGGCCAGCAATAACAGCACGCCATCATCGACAGTCAACTCTCGCTGCCCTTTGACCTTGCCCAGTAAGCGCGCGCCGTAACTGCGCGCGGTTTGCAGGCCGCCGCCGGCGATGGCGCCGAGCAGGGTGGCCGCGCCGAGGCTGAGGCCGCCGACTAATAAATCCACCCCAGCTCCGGCAGCCGCCCCGGCCGCCACGCCACTGCCGACTTTAATGCCCAGTTGCTTGAGGGTTTCTGGGTTAAACAAGTCGTCGCCCCAGCGGCCATCCAGTAACGGCAAGGCGGCGCTCGCGGCATCTTCCGCGCGAAACGCATACAGGCGCAGCAAGGCTTCGACGCAGCGCTGCTCGCGCAGGCGCACGGCGGTGTGCAGTTCATGAATGGCGGTTTGCACCTGTGCGCTACTGACCTGCCAGCGGCAGGCGGCGCAGTCGAGTAATAAGGTGCTGATTAATAGTTGCCCGCTGTGCCGGCGGGCGAGCGCCTGCGCGTGTAGGTCGGCGATCAAACGCTGTAATTGTGGCTTATGGCTTTCCAGCAGCAGGGCTAGGCTTTCATACAGCAGGCGTTCGCCGTCTTGCGCCGGTGCGACAGTGTCGAAGCGCACCAGTGCATGCAGGCCCAAGCGCGCCAATGCGCTGCGCCACGCCTCGATTTGCTGATTGTCGGCCGCGACAAAATTCAGCACAGGCAGCAAGGGTTTGCCGCAACTGGCCAGCAGCGCCAGTTCGTCGCGGTATTTGGCCAGCACCGGCTCGCGGGCGTCGATCAAATACACCCCGGCATCGCTGGCGAGCAACTGCCGGAGCACTTTGGCTTCTTGCTCAAAACGCTGGCGGGCTTCACTGCTGTCGAGAAAACGGCTGAGTTTGGCTGGGCCATCGAGGCGCTCACCGGGCCGCTCAAGTTGCTCGACATAATCGAGCAGGGCGATGGCGTCTTCCAGCCCCGGCGTGTCGTACAGTTCCAGCAACGCTTCGCCATCCACTGACAACCGCACGCCTTCGACATGCCGGGTGGTGCTCGGGCGATGGCTGACCTGGCCAAACTCGCTGTCGCGGCTCAGGGTGCGCAGTAATGAGGTTTTGCCGACGTTGGTGTGGCCAACCACCGCCAGGCTGAGGGCTTTAGTCATGGCCGGTCTCCAGCCAACGCAAGGGCGCGCTGTCGGCATAGGGCAACTGTAATTGCGTTAGGGCGTGGTGCCAGTCACTTAAGCGCTCACTGTCGAGAATTTCACCGGGGGCCGGTGTGAGCAGCCAAATGCGCGTGGCGCTGGCGTTGCGGGCCAACTCGGCCAGCAGCGCTAGGGTGCCGCGGTCCGGCGAGCGGCGCGGGTCACAGGCAATGGCTAAGCGTGCGGGCGGGAAGCGGCTGAGCTGCTCAAGTAAATGCAGGCGCTGCTCGCGGCTGTCGAGCACCCCAGCGTCGGCCACGCTGCGGGGCAGCGCTGGTGGCCATGGCCGCTGCGGATCGAGTTCAATGGCCACCAGCAGGGCGCCGGAACTGGCATCGCTGAGGGCATTGGCCGGCGCGCTGACGGGCAGTTCGGGCGCCGCACAGCTAACTCCCAAACGCTCACTGCTCGGTTGCAAAAGTGGCCGCAGCAGTTGGTAGTCGGGCAGGCTTAAGTCCAGCGTCAGGCCGCGTTTACCACGCTGCCAAGCAGCCAGGCATAGCACTAATAGGATTAAGCGCGGCAGCAGGGAAAATACCAAGACCACGCCGAGCAGCCAACTGGCCCACGCCTGACGGCTGTAGTCGTCGAGCAGCACGGAGCTACTGGCGCGGATTATTTGACTGTCGGGCAGGCTGAACCCCAGCAGTGCCGGGAGCGTACCGAGTACTTCGGCTAGGCGCACAACACTGGCGCTCGACAGCAGGGTGGTTTCCCAGACAAATTCGTAGTGCCGGCTGGCCAGCAGCAGCACTAGGGTCAGCAGGGCGCTGCTTAGCGTTAGGCACCACAGGCCATGACTGAGCAGACCAAAGCCCCAGCGGCTGAGCTGTTGGCGTTGGAGCAGAACCATTAATGCTGGCATTAGCTGGGCGGCTTGCGCGTCACGGGCCAGCTTGGCACTCAGCCATTGCCACAGTCGGCCCAGCGCACCGCCGCTGGAGTGGGGTAATAACCAGCTTACGGCCCAGAAGCTGAGCATCAGCAGGTTAACCCCGAGCAGCCCGGCCAGTGCCCAGAGCAGGTTTACTGGGCGCTGGCCGTCACCGAGCGCAGCGACTGCCAAACTCGTGCCGCTGATTAGGGCCAGCAGCACCAATACTGCCAAGGCTAGGCGCGCGCCATGTTGATAGTGGTGCAGCGCCGTGAGTTGACCGTCGCGGCGCGCCCGGCACAGTGCGCGGGCCTGGATGCGCTGGCTGAGGTCGCCCGCGCCGGTGCGCGCGAGGCGATTGGCTTCGCGGTCTTCCAAGCGCTCACCCGCAGCTTCGTGCAGGCGAATGGCCTCACACAGCCATAGCTGCTGCAGATTGCTCAGTTGCTCGGTTGTACGTTGCGGTTTGCTCACAGGTTGCTCACGACCAAGGGCTTGGTATAAGAATAAAGCTATGCGCCGCACAAGTGTTGCAATCGCCATCATCGCGGGTAAAACGTCGCTTATTGCAGGGCTTTTACGTCGAGGGTGAGCGTTATATTGGCGTTGCTTAGGGACTTGGCCGGGCAGTTGTTGTTGCTCGTTGTGGCAGCACGAGCAAGTAATGGTGCATGAGACTAAACTGCTGGCACAGAACAAAAAATATGCAGTCATTGAGTGTGAACATGTCATTACCCAGCCATGAATGGGTCAACCAAGAGTCTACTTTCCTTCGCCAACAGCATGCAGGTTTTACTTGGCTGCGTTTTGCGCGCCTGTTGGAAGTGGATTTTCGTCGTTATCACGCCACGGCTAATTTGCGTCGGATGCGCGGGGCGATTCTGTTCTCTTTAATTACTTGGGTACTCTTTGCTTGGCTTGATTTCAGCAGCATGCCGGCCGAGTTTCGGCTAGATAGCTTGGCCTTACGAGTGATGATCTTCCCGCTGTTACTGTGCACTTGGTGGGCCACGTATCGCCCGCGCTTGCTGGAGCGTTTACAGCTGTTGGCGGGCATTTGTGCGCTGACTTCGGGGCTGGCGGTGGCCGGCATTATTTGGCTGGCGCGCGTCCATCAGTTTGCCTTGCCCTATGAAGGCATCATCCTGATGACGGTGTTTTATTACTTTCTCATCGGCTTGCGCTTTAGAACCGCCGCCCTCTGTGGTTGGCTGACTTTTTTTGCCTATTTAGCCGTGGAGTTAAATACCGGCTTAGCCGCGCATATATTGATCTACAACGTGTTCTTTTTGGCTACGGCCAATTTGATCGGCTCGTTCGGTTGTTATTTTTTCGAGTACTCGGCCCGTGAGACCTTTATTGCGCAGGGCTTGCTGCAAGACATCGCCGAGCGAGATTTTCTCACCGGGCTGTTTAATCGTCGGGCGTTTAATTTGCAGGCCAACCGCAGTTGGCGTCAGGCTATGCGCGCTCAGCAGCCGGTGGCGGTGTTGATGCTGGATGTCGATTTTTTTAAAAATTTCAACGATCACTATGGGCATGCTGCAGGCGATTTAGCTCTGCAGGCGGTAGCCCGAGCGCTGGGCGCACACGCACAACGGCCATTGGATGTGCTGGCGCGTTATGGCGGCGAGGAGTTTGTCGGCTTGTGGGTGGATGTCAGTCAGGAGGCCATTTTGCGGCTGGCGGAAAACATTCGCGCCGATGTGCAGGCGCTGGCCTTAACCCATCAATACTCAGCGGTGGCCAGTGAAGTGACCATCAGTATTGGCATCGTCCATCTGCTCGCGCCCCAGCCGGGTGGGCTTGAGGAAGCGCAGCGCTTAGCCGATGGCGCACTGTATACGGCTAAGGAGCAGGGGCGTAACCGCATTGAATTGCGGGCGGTAACCCACTGAATGGTCGACCCGGCACATACCGCTGCGCGGCAGCGGGTGCCTTGAGCTGAGCAAAACCGCTATCATTTAGCCCATGAAAAATACTCGCCCGCTGTGCCTGATTGCCGCCCTCGCGCAAAACCGCGTGATTGGCAGCAACAACCAATTGCCCTGGCATTTGCCAGCCGACCTTAAGCACTTCAAGGCCTTGACCCTGGGTAAGCCGATCATCATGGGTCGCAAAACCTGGGACTCCCTCGGCCGTCCGCTGCCGGGGCGACTGAACCTGGTGGTCAGCCGTCAAGCCGACTTACAACTAGCGGGAGCCGAGGTGTTCAGCTCGCTGGAGGCGGCCATCGTTCGCGCTAACGAGTGGGCGGCCGCTGAAGAGGTGGACGAACTGATGCTGATCGGCGGAGCACAGCTCTATGAGCAGGGTTTGCCGCTGGCCGAGCGCTTGTACTTAACCCGTGTTGGGTT
>JBBKVZ010000491.1:0-2969 GCA_037968715.1 Pseudomonas sp. | reverse complement strand
TGGTGGAAGTCGTTGTGCAAACCTTGCTGGTGCAAATACTTGTGGCGGATCAGCTTGTCGCGCACCAGTTGGCGCACACCGGCCAGTTCATCGGCACTAAAGCCTTTCTGGCCCAGTTGGTACCAGAGGTAGTCGCGCAGCGCTTGCTGGCGGACCTGTTCTGCCAGGTAGGCCAAATTGCCCTGTTGCAACTCAACCTGGCCTTGCACGTTGTCGCCCTGATACAGCTGTAGCAGGTTGAGGCGTTGCTCGGGCTGGCCGGGGAATTGCCAGCTGATGAGCTGCACCTGAGCGGCATCGGTTTGTTGCTGGGCGCTCAGCTGCAAACTATCGAGTACCACGCCCTGTTGCGGCGCACTGAGTACCTGGCGCAAGCGCTCACTGCTGAGTGGCTGCGGTTGACGCAGAAACGGCCGCACATCGTGGTCGAACTGCTTGCCGTAGACCTGTTCGATCAGGTTGGCGGATTCGCGCTCGACCAGCACATCGAGATCACTGCGGTATGTGCTGTTCAGCTCACCCTCAACCTCGCGTGCCAGCAGGTGGTTTTCGACCAGACCGGTGCGCAGTTGGCGTGGGTCGGTATTGAATTTGACCCGGCTCATGGCCTGCTCCAGCAGGCCGATGCTCTTGCCGGGCAGGCGTTCACCATCGATGCGCAAGTCCTGGCTGCCCAGGGCTGACAGGCAGATGCCGGTCAGCCCCAGTACCAGCAAACTGCGCTGGATTATCGCGCGCACCTTACAGGCCACCCTGGCCGTAGAAGGTGTTGGCGCCCTTGGTCAGCACGCTGACGGTGAGGGCGATGGACTCCGGAATCAGCTCCTTGGCCACTCGCAGACGGGTGGCGTAGCTGGTGTCGTACAGCGGCTCTGGGCGCTGGTAGGCGACCTGGGCGGTCTGGGTCAACAGATCGCGGATCGGCTTCTGTGCGTCATAGCTACCGACGCGGTTGGCCACGGCGGCGATATTGTTCAGGCCTTCGCTGAAGTAATGATCGTCCACCCAGCCTTCCCAGCCGGAGTGGCCATTGCCCGAGGTAACCCAGGCATGGTGCGGCTGCGCGACATCGCCGGTGGTGTGCAGCGAGTAGCCAATGGTTTGCAGGGACGGTGCGTTCTTGAACTGATCGAACCAGTACTTGGCCAGGTTATCGATGGGTTGGAAGGCCGCCGTCTGGAAGTCGCCGTAGTGCGTTTGCCAGTTGGAGGAGGTGCCCTGGCGGTAGTGTGCCTCGGTGGTGTCGAAGTCGCTCTTTTTCAGCTCGCGGTTGTACAGGTAAATCATCGCGTACCAGTCTACGTCACCGCTCCAGCTGCCATCGACCTTGCGATAGCGGTAGTCGTAACCGCCGTGGTCATTGCCATGGGCGTCGCCCTGGCGGGCCATGTTGATGAAGTGCCAGTAGGAGGTGTAATTGACCAAGGAGGCGGCGGCACCGGCCACCGGCGCATGCTCGTAACCAATCCACCAGCCGCCCAAGCGGGTGTCTTTGAAATCGTCGACATCGTAGGCGGCCTGGCCGAGGATCTCCCCAGCCTTGGCTTCGCTACCGGCCGCCTGCACATAAAACTGATAAGCGCGGCGCATCTCTGTTGTCGCAGAGGCCGAGTTCATAAATGCCAGAGCATCCTTGACGATATTTTTGTGGGTGGGCTGCGACCAGGCAGACGCCTGAGTAGCGCACAGAGCAAGGGCTAGACCAGTTAGCATGGACACGCAGTTTTTCATGATGGGCGCTCTATTTTTGTTGGACTGGCGCAGTATTGCTGACAAACAAGACAGCAATGTGGCGGTATTGTTGCAATCAACCGCCAGTAGAGCGCAGCTCGGAGAGCATTCCCGCCAACCAAAAGATGGTATATACCAAAACCACTGCCACGCTTGGTAACACTGCCGTGCGCCCGCGGCTGAGCGCCACCACACCCTCGAGTCAAATCAATCGTCCAGCCGCAGGCAAGCCACAGAATTCAGCGCAGCGCAGTAGCTGTGGAGAAGAAAAAGCCACGGTGCAGGGGATAACCCCCCGCCGTTAGACCGCGCGGAGCAGTTCGCGTAAGTGGGCCAACACCGGCGCCGAAGCGGGGCGCACACCGCGCCAAAGGAAAAAGGCTTCGCCCGCTTGCTCAACTAACATGCCCAGACCGTCGAGGGTGGCGGCAGCCCCCTGCGCGGCGGCCCAGTGGTTGAACGCTGTTGCTTGTTGGCTGTACATCATGTCGTAGCAAACCGTATGACCGGAGGCGATCAAGCTCGGCGCAATCGGCGGCACATCGCCGGCGAGGCTGGCCGAGGTGCCGTTGATGATCAGATCGACCGGCTCATCCAGCCAGTCAAAACCGCTGGCCAGCACCGGACCGAGATCGGCGAACTCATGGGCCAACTGCTCGGCTTTGGCCACGGTGCGATTAGCAATCACCAACGCTGCCGGCGCTTCGGCCAACAAAGGCTCAAGCACGCCGCGCACCGCACCACCCGCGCCCAACAACAGGATGCGTTTACCACGCAGATTCAAGCCGGCATTCACCGTTAGGTCACGCACCAGCCCAGCGCCGTCGGTGTTATCACCCAGCAAACTGCCGTCGGCCTGCTTCATCAAGGTGTTCACCGCGCCAGCACGCTGGGCACGAGCGGTGAGTTGATCCGCCAAGCCAAACGCCTGCTCTTTAAACGGCACGGTAACGTTGGCCCCCAAGCCCTCGACGAAAAACTGCCGAGCAAAACCGAGAAAGTCATCCAACGGCGCCAGCAGCGGCTCGTAACTAAGCGTTTGCGCGGTTTGCGTGGCAAACAGACGATGGATTAACGGCGACTTACTGTGGCCGATGGGATTGCCAAAAACGCCGTAGCGGTCCATGGAGCATCCATAAAAAGAAAAACCGGGATTGGTGCGGGGGGGCGCATGCCGACTTAGCACAGGGATGTAGGGTGGGCTTCAGCCCACCAAGAGGCTATATGGGACTCAATAC
>JBBKVZ010000490.1:0-3028 GCA_037968715.1 Pseudomonas sp. | reverse complement strand
GGCCTAGGCTTACAGTCAGCAGTGCAAACCACAGGAGTGCCTGCAGGGCTATGTGCAGTGCGCCTGGTTGCAGGTTTTTTACGCTTTGGCGAGTCATCGGTGGCTCATCCCTGATTCAGTGGTTGGCCGCGCAGGGCATTGGCGAACAGCACGTTGTTCTCCAGATGGATGTGCTGCATGAGGTCGCCGCGCAACTCGTCCAGCCCGCGATAAAGCGCGCGCCAGGTGTTGCAGGCATCTTCTGGCGGGGTGAGCTGAGCGGTCAGTTGCAGCAGGCCTTGTAAGGCTTGTGCGTGCTCGTCGTGCTCCAGGCTTAATACGCTGATTGGCCCCTGTACGTGCTTGCCCAAGCCGTCAAGCAGGGCGGGAAAGAGGATGTGTTCCTCTTTGCACATGTGGCTTTCCAGCACTTGCTGCATGTTGCGCAAGTGTTCACTAAGGCCATGTGGGCAGTCGTTACGGTCGCCGTGAACGTGCTCAACCCGTGCCGCCAAGCGTATTAACTCCGGCAGTTGTTCGCGGTGGCGGGCGTGGTAGCGGCTGAGAATGTGCGCGATCAGTAACTCAGCAGGTTCTAAGCGCCAATCGTCGACATCGTCCTCGTTGGGGCCTAAAGCGAGCAGTGCGTCGAGCACAGTCTGCGCGGCAATAGCTTTTTTACTCGTGGCCTCGCGCAGGCTTTGTTGGCCGCCGCAGCAGAAGTCCAGATTGAAGGCATGAAAGATCCGCGTGGCGCCGGGGATGGCGCAGGCTAGGTTGCCCAGCGATTGCTCCAGAAGGGTCTGACTCATGGTGATGTCCTTGGTTATTGATCAGTTAGGGAGGCGTTACTGATCAATTGCAGGACTTGTGCCATTCGTAAGTAGCTGAAATATAACAATTAAATATAATAGATGGTTAATACTACCCTGCGCTGTTAGGGTCTAATTAACCATTTAAGGTGAATATGACCATGCTTGAAGCCAGCTTGCTCGCTGATCTAATCCTTGCCGATCTGATCGTCGAATTACCCAATGCCGTGCGCTTGCAACGCTTGGTGCACACCTTGCGCGAGTATTTTCATTGCGGGGCGGTGGGCTTGCTGCGTTTAGATGGCGATAGCCTGCGGCCACTGGCGGCTGTGGGCCTGGTGCATGAGGCGCTCGGTCGGCGTTTTGTGGTGGCCCAGCATCCGCGCTTGGCGGCGATTATGGCGGCACGTGAACCGACCTGGTTTGAGCCGGACAGTCGCTTACCCGACCCTTACGACGGCTTGCTCGACGCCCATGTTGGCGCGCCCTTGTCGGTGCATGACTGCATGGGGGTAAGCCTGTTTGTCGACGGTCAGCCCTGGGGTGCGCTGACGTTAGATGCCCTGCATCCCGGTACCTTCGACAATCAGGCCCGGCGAGATTTGCAGCGTTATAGCTTGCTGATCGAGGCGGCAGTGCGGGTCACCCGACTAGAGCAAGAGAACCGTGCGCTGCGCCTGCTCAGGGGCGATGCGCAGAGTCCGCTGGTGCTGGCGGACGACGGCGAAATTCTTGGTCAGAGCCAAGCCATTCGCCAATTACTCAGTGAGTTGGAGGTGGTGGCCGACTCGGAGTTGCCGGTGTTGTTGCTCGGTGAAACGGGCGTCGGCAAGGAGCTTTTCGCGCGGCGTTTGCACAGCCTGTCGCGGCGTCGCAACAAGCCGCTTATTCAGGTGAACTGCGCCGCATTGCCGGAATCTCTGGCGGAAAGTGAGCTGTTTGGCCACGTCAAAGGTGCGTTTTCTGGGGCGACCAGTGATCGTCCGGGGCGCTTTGATGCGGCCAATGGCGGCACCCTGTTGCTCGATGAGGTGGGCGAACTGCCCCTTAGCGTGCAGGCCAAGTTGTTGCGCGTTTTGCAAAACGGCGAGATCCAGCGCTTGGGCGCCGACCAGCCACTGCATGTGGATGTGCGCATTATTGCCGCCACCAACCGCAACTTGCCCGAGAGCATTCGCGACGGTTTATTCCGCGCCGACCTGTATCACCGGCTGTCGGTGTATCCGGTACCGATTCCGCCGCTGCGCGAGCGTGGTAACGATGTGCTGATGCTGGCCGGGCATTTTCTTGAGCTTAATCGGGCGCGCCTAGGCTTGCGCAGCATGCGTCTGTCGCCAGCGGCGGAGCGGGCCATGCTGGCGTACGCTTGGCCGGGCAATGTGCGTGAGTTGGAGCATGTGCTCAGCCGCGCCGCAGTCAAACTGCTCAGTCGCGGCGCCAGTCGCACGCAGATTCTCACCCTGGAAGCAGAGTTGCTGGATTTGGACCCTAGCAATGGGCAGCCCGCCGCGCTGGCGCCATTACCTGTTGAAGCCAGCGTTAGCAGCGAGCATTGTTCGCTGCGCGCGGCTGTGGAGGCGTGTCAGCGGCAGCATATTTTGCAGGCCCTAGAGCGTTGCGCGAACAACTGGGCAAATGCCGCGCGAACCCTGGAACTTGACCCCAGCAACCTGCATAAATTGGCGCAGCGCTTAGGTTTGAAATAGGCGATCTAGCGGTTAAGCGTTGCCCGAACGCTATAAAAATCGAGTTTTACCGCCCGTCGGCAGCAGGGCTATTAATCAACCTTCCGATTTATTCAGAGCTTGTTCCGGCGGCTCTGTAGGCCGTCGCGTAGGCGTTCATAGTTGAGTAGAACCCAGAAGTTCAGGCCAATCATAAAGCCGACAAACGAGAACAATTGCACCGTCAGGGCAAAGCTCACAGCGCCTGCGCCGCTGGCCAGTGGCCAAATCAACAGCATGGGAATGTCGGCTACGAACATGCCGCCCAAGGTCAGAGTGAAAATATTCACGCGGTTCTTCTTCGCCAGCAGTTGGTAAAAACGAAAGCCGATAAAGAACTCGTAGAGGTAGGCCACGGGTAAGCCCACTACGACAGTGCCGAAAAATAAACCGATAAAGGTCAGCAAGCCTTCACGCATATCAAAGCCTGAGATGCCGGCAAAATAGGCGTAGGCAGTAAATGCAAACGGCATTATCAGTGGCGCATAGGCCAGGGCTCTATTTTCGTTTTTC
>JBBKVZ010000489.1:0-10728 GCA_037968715.1 Pseudomonas sp. | reverse complement strand
TGGGGTGTCCTCTTGTTATTCGGATGCGCTCCGGCAGGCAGATGAGCGTCCTTGTGTGGGATCAAACTAGCATAGCGGTTCTTTGCCCGCCAAGCGGCTATCGGGGCTAAGTGATTGCGCTGTGGTGGTTTGTCGCATCGGCAAAGCTGGCTGTCGCGCCAAGACAAAATGCCTGCGTTTTGCTCTTGTGCACAAGTTTGCCGGTGCCGACATCGGTGTGCTCGTGGACTATTTCTGTGGTGGATGTTCGTCGGGTGCGAATGTTTGCCGCGATAAAAACGCGAGCAAGAAAAAACCCCAAGGAATTTAACTTCGCTTGGGGCTTCTCGGTATTTGTGGTGCCCGGAGACGGAATCGAACCGCCGACACGGGGATTTTCAATCCCCTGCTCTACCGACTGAGCTATCCGGGCAACGGGGCGCATTAAACTGGTTTTTCATTTGTCTGTCAAACATTTACTGCAAAATAGTTAACTATTACCGTCGCTTACGTATTTTCCGGCTATGCGCTAGGAGGAACGTAGCCATCGGCTTGGGCGTAGTCTTCGCCGGAAAGATACTTGTCCATCTCGGCCTGGAGGAATTTTCGGTCCTCGGCATTCATCATGTTCAGACGCCGTTCGTTGATCAGCATGGTTTGGTGTTTTTGCCATTCGTCCCACGCTTGCTTGGAGACGTTGAGGAAGATGTCTTCGCCTTTGGCGCCTGGGTAGGGTGCGCGATCAAGGCCGGGAAGTTGTTTTTTGTGTTTGCGGCAGTTAACGGTGCGGCTCATAACAAATCTCCTGCAGTTAAATGGTCTGCGGCGCGTTTCAGTAGCTTTTTGACCGGTGCGGCAAGGCCAAGGCGCGGCGGGGTGGCGAGGTTATACCAGAGCCAGTCGCCCTCGGCCACGGCGCTTAGCGAATGCTCAACGCGTATCAGTTGCGGTTCAATGGTTAGTTGGAAGTGGCTGAAGGTGTGCTTGAGCGCGGCCATCGGTTGTTGCTGGCCGAGGCTCAGGCCGTGCTGCAGGGCAAGGCTGTTTAGCTCTGCGCTGCTGTGTAATTCGGGCAGGCTCCAGAGGCCGCCCCAGAGGCCGCTGGGTGGGCGTCGATAGAGCAGGATGGCGCCGTCACGATTGGTCAGTAGCGGCATTAATGTGTGTCTTTGTGGCAGCACCTTGCGCGGCTTGGGGATTGGGTAGCGGGCTTGTAGGCCGAGCATGTGCGCCTGGCAGCCACTTTGCAGGGGGCATAACAGGCAGCTTGGCTTGCTGCGGGTACACAGGGTGGCGCCGAGGTCCATCATCGCTTGGGTGTAGTTGTCGACCCGTGCGTGTGGCGTGAGCTGTTCGGCCAGCGCCCAGAGTTGTGCGGCAATTTTCGGCTCGCCCGGATAGCCTTCTTGAGCTGCGTAGCGGGCCAGCACGCGCTTGACGTTGCCATCCAAAATTGGCGCGCGCAGGCCCATGCTCAAGCTGGCAATGGCACCGGCGGTGGAGCGACCGATGCCGGGCAGTTCGATCAGTTGCGCAACCGACTGGGGAAATGCGCCGGCGTGTTCGGCCACCACTGTCTGTGCGGTCTTGTGCAGATTGCGCGCACGGGTGTAGTAGCCCAGGCCTGTCCACAGGTGCAGCACTTCGTCCGCTGGCGCTGCGGCCAGTGCTTGCACGTCGGGCAGGGCCGCCATAAAGCGCTCGAAGTAGCCGAGCACGGTGGCGACCTGGGTTTGCTGCAGCATTATTTCGGAGACCCACACCCGGTACGGGTTGATGCCCTGTTGCCAGGGCAGGTCTTTGCGGCCGTGTTGGTCGTACCAGTGGAGAACTGCGGCACCGAACTGCTCTGGGCTCATCGCTTGAACAGACCCCGCAGGGCGTCTTTCAGCTCGGGGCTGACTTTGTCGCCGAGCTTCTCTTCAATTTTCTCGCCGAGTTTGTCGGTGGCCAGTTGGCTGGCGATTTTGCCTAGCCCGTTTTTGTCCACGCGGCAGGCTTTAGCGCCCAGCTCGAGTGGTCCACGGCAGAGCAGTGGCCATTCAAGACCGACGTAGCGTTTGTTGATTTGGCAGGCTGGGTCGGGCATGGCGCTCTTGTCGCCTTCGATAGTGATGCCTATGCGGTAGTCCATGGCCAGCACGCGCAGGTCGAGGCTGCCGTTGCCGTTGACGCTTAAGCCCGGAATGCGCACGTTAAGATCGGGGTTGCTGGCGACGCCATTGGTTATCAGCAGTTTGCCGCCAAGGGCTTGGAAGGGCGTGTCTTGGCCGTGAGTTGCGCCGCTGAGGCTTTTGCGGTTGAGGGTGGCGATGCCTTGGCAAAGCTGCTGCTCAAGATTGGCGTCAAGTAGCACGCCATCATTGATGACAAAGTCGGCCGTGCCGTTGAGGTTGTCGATCCAAGCTTTTTGGCTATTGCCCGTGCTGCGCAGGTCGGCATTTAGGTTCAGTGCGCCGCTGATGCTGGGTTTCTGGCCGAAGGCTTTGAGCAGCTTCTGGCTGTCAATGCGGCTGATTTTTGGTTGCAGGCTAAGTGTTGGGTTGGCCGCTTGTACGTTGAGGTTGGCGCTGGTGTTGAAATTGCCGCCGAATAGATCGCCGCGCAATTCGCTGAGGGTGAGCACACCGTCTTTACCGCGAGCGCTGAGGTTGAAGTTTTCCATCGGTAACTTGTGGGCGGTCAGTTTGCCGAGGGCTAGGTCAAGCTGCACATCGAGGCTGCGCAGGCGTTCAATCGGCAGCATGCTGGCTTGGCTCCAGGCCTGCTCGGTGGGCGCCGGTGGCAACTCGCTGGTGCCTGCCTGGCCGGCTGCCGCCAATACAGTTTTTACTTCTGCTTGGCGCGCGCTGGCGCCTTCTTGGCTGGCTACGGGCAGATAACGGTCCAGATCCAGCTGGTCACCCTTAAGCTGCGCGCGCACAGCACGCTGGCTGAAGTCGCTCAGGGCAAGGCTGCCGGTGAAGCTGCTGTCATCCAGTTTCAGGTTGAGGTCGTGCAGTTTCAGACTGTTGCGCGTGCCTTTGAGACGGCTGACTAGCTCAACTTTGCTCAATGCTGTGCTGTCACTCATGGCCGGTAAGGTCTGGCCAATGTCTTGGAGAAACTCGCGCAGGTTGAATGCGGCAATCGACAGGCCGCCTTCTAGGGCAGGCTCGCTATCAATGTTGCGTACTTTTAATTCGCCCAAGGCGCGCAGTTGATTGAGGGACAGTTTCAGGCCGCTCCATTCGGCAACCTGCGCGGACTGGTCGAGCAACAGCTGGCCTTGGGTGGCGAAGGTCAGTGTTTTGCCTTGCAGGGGTTCGCCAGACATTTCGCCAGACAGTTTTAGGTCTTCGAATTGGTAGCGCTTCAGTGCGCGATCAAAACGCAGCTGGCCTTGTATCTCGGTGCGCGCTTGCAGGGCTGGCTGGTTGCTGGACAGCAGTGCCGTCAGTTGCAGGGGAATGCTGCTGCCCTCGCGAATCGCGCCGCTGCTCAGCTGGATATTTTCGGCGCTGTATTGCTCGCCGGTCTTGGCGTCGTGATAAGACACCCGCGAATTACTCACGCTGAGGCTGTCGATATCCAAGCGCAGAGGTTGCTTGTTCTCGCTGCTCGGTGTGCTTGGTGTGTTCGCCGTTGGCGAGCTTGCTGGGTTTGTGCTGGCGAGCGGTTTTGCCGGTTTGCCGATGTCTTGCCAGTTGCCGTGGCCACGCTCATCACGTTGTAAATTTAGGTTGAGGCCGTCAATGCGGATATCGCTCATCTGCACCTCTTTGCGCAGCAGCGGCAGCACGCGCACCGATAGGCCCAGTAGGCGCAGGTCGGCAAACGGTTGCGTCGGGCTGGAGGCGCTGGCCAGCGTGGTGTCGGTAAGCTCCAGGCCCAGCCACGGGAACAGGCTCCAGCCGATGTCACCATTGATGGTCAGTTCTAGATTGGCTTTGTCGCGAGCGATGTCACGGATTTCGTCTTTGTAATCATTCGGGTCAAAGAATTGGGTCAGGGCAAAGCCCAGCGCCACAATGATCAGCAGTAATCCGAGAAGAATCAGGGCGGCGAGTTTACCGAGCGCTTTCATGGACCAGTCCTTTAGTAAGCAATTACGTAATTTTTTGCAGTGATGCGGCGAGTATACCGTGCGGGCTACCGCAGATGCCGGGCTCGCTGCACGTGCAAGCATGCTGGTTGGAGGGCTAAGTTGGCGCGCGGTTCCCTGCGCTTGCGCCCATGCCGCGCGCTTGAGCGCTGGGTTGGCCGGCTAACTTGGTGCATGCGCTGATTGCTCGGCAGTTTGCGCCGGCGGATAAATTGCGGTGAGCCGCGCTGGTAGCCGGCAAAGCCTTGGCCCGCCTATAATGGTCGCCTTTTGCGCAAGCTAATTCTGGAGCTGGTGATGGCCGAACGTACCGCATGCGTTGAGCGCAACACGCTGGAGACCCAAATTAAGGTCTCGATCAATTTGGATGGCACCGGCAAGGCGCGGTTCGCCATTGGCGTACCTTTTCTTGAGCACATGCTCGACCAGATCGCCCGTCACGGGCTGTTCGACCTGGATATCGAGTGCAACGGCGACTTGCATATCGACGATCACCACACCGTCGAAGACGTTGGCATCACCCTCGGTCAGGCGTTTGCCAAGGCAGTGGGCGACAAGAAAGGCCTGGTGCGTTACGGCCACTCCTATGTGCCGTTGGACGAAGCGCTGTCGCGGGTGGTCATCGATTTCTCTGGCCGTCCAGGCTTGCAGATGCATGTGCCGTTTACCCGTGCGGTAGTCGGTGGCTTCGATGTCGATCTGTTTCAGGAGTTCTTCCAGGGTTTTGTCAATCACGCCTTGGTCAGCCTGCACATCGATAACCTGCGCGGCACCAACACCCACCACCAGATCGAAACTGTGTTCAAAGCCTTTGGCCGCGCCCTGCGCATGGCTTCAGAGTTGGACCCACGCATGGCCGGGCAAATGCCGTCGACCAAGGGCGTTCTGTAAATGCAAACAGTGGCAGTAATCGACTACGGCATGGGCAACCTGCATTCGGTGGCTAAGGCGCTGGAGCATGTGGGTGCCGGTAAAGTGTTGGTGACCAGCGATGCCAATGTGATTCGTGAGGCCGACCGTGTGGTGTTTCCCGGTGTTGGCGCGATTCGCGATTGCATGGCCGAAATTAAGCGTCTGGGCTTTGATGAGTTGGTGCGTGAAGTCAGCGTCGACCGGCCGTTTCTCGGTATTTGCGTAGGTATGCAGGCACTGATGGAACGCAGCGAAGAGAATGCCGGCGTCGATTGCATCGGCCTGCTTCCCGGCCAAGTGCGCTTCTTCGGTAAGGGCATGGTCGAGGACGGCGAGCAATTGAAAGTCCCGCACATGGGCTGGAATGAAGTTGCGCAGTCGATAAATCATCCGCTTTGGCACGACATCCCAGATCGGGCGCGCTTCTACTTTGTGCACAGCTATTACATCGAAGCCGGCAAGCCTCAGCAAGTGGTCGGCCGCGGCCATTACGGCAAAGACTTTGCAGCAGCACTGGCCGAAGGTTCGCGATTTGCTGTGCAGTTTCACCCAGAAAAAAGCCACAGCCACGGCCTGCAGTTGCTGCAGAACTTTGCCGCTTGGGATGGTCGTTGGTAAATGAGCCGGGTAAAGAAAGCCGTTGAGCCGCTGTTTGAGTTCAGCGCCCAGCAGCGTGGAGTGCTTGGCCAGGCGATTAAAGGCCTGATGGCTGAGCGGTTCGAGCTGGATATGGGCGCATTTGAGGCCGAGGAATTGCTGGATTTCTTTATCAAAGAGTGTGGCCCGCTGATTTACAACCAAGCGGTACTGGATGTGCAGACGGTGCTTAAAGAGCGCTTCGAAAGCATCGAAAGCGATCTCTGGGCGCTTGAGAAGGGCTGAGTCACTAGCGATTGCGCCTGAGAATTTTTAACTTTTACGACTTAAGTAGGTTCCGCCGATGCTGATTATCCCCGCTATCGATCTTAAGGACGGCGCTTGCGTGCGTCTGCGTCAAGGCCGCATGGACGACTCCACGGTGTTTTCCGATGACCCAGTGGCCATGGCTGCCAAGTGGGTCGATGGCGGTTGCCGGCGCTTGCAGTTGGTCGACCTGAACGGCGCCTTCGAAGGCCAGCCGGTGAATGGCGAAGTGGTCACCGCGATTGCTAAGCGCTATCCGCATTTGCCGATTCAGATCGGCGGCGGCATCCGTTCGCTAGAAACCATCGAGGCCTACGTTAAGGCCGGCGTCAGCTACGTGATTATCGGCACCAAGGCAGTTAAGCAGCCGGAGTTCGTCAGCGAAGCCTGCAAAGCATTCCCTGGCAAGGTGATTGTTGGTCTGGACGCCAAAGACGGCTTCGTCGCCACCGACGGCTGGGCAGAAATCAGCACCGTGCAAGTGGTCGATTTGGCCAAGCGTTTTGAAGCGGACGGCGTATCTGCCATCGTTTATACCGACATCGCCAAAGACGGCATGATGCAGGGCTGCAATGTGTCCTTCACCGCCGCTCTGGCTGCGGCCACCAAGATTCCGGTGATTGCCTCTGGCGGCATTCATAACCTCGGTGATATTCGTGCTCTGCTGGCGGCCAATGCGCCGGGCATCATCGGCGCCATCACCGGCCGGGCGATCTACGAAGGCACCCTGGATGTGGCTGAGGCGCAGGCCTTCTGCGACAGCTACGGTAAATAACGGGCGAACCGCGCCACCGCTGACTCCGCTATCGGCGGACTGTTCGCTACGCTCCTGAGTCCGCCCTACGAGAATAACGTTATGGCTTTAGCTAAGCGCATCATCCCTTGCCTCGACGTCGACAATGGTCGCGTGGTTAAGGGCGTCAAGTTCGAGAACATTCGCGACGCCGGTGACCCGGTAGAAATCGCGCGTTTGTACGATGAACAGGGTGCCGACGAGATTACCTTTCTCGACATCACGGCCAGCGTCGACGGTCGCGACACCACCCTGCATACGGTGGAACGCATGGCCAGCCAGGTGTTTATCCCGCTGACTGTCGGTGGCGGCGTGCGTACCGTGCAGGACATCCGCAATCTGCTGAATGCCGGTGCGGACAAGGTGTCGATTAATACCGCAGCAGTGTTTACCCCAGATTTCGTCGGTGAGGCAGCTTCGCGCTTTGGCTCGCAATGTATTGTGGTGGCCATTGATGCCAAGAAGGTTTCTCTGCCGGGCGAAGCGCCGCGCTGGGAGATATTCACCCATGGCGGGCGCAAACCTACGGGTTTAGACGCGGTGCTCTGGGCGAAAAAAATGGAAGAGTATGGCGCCGGTGAGATTTTGCTGACCAGCATGGATCAGGACGGCGTGAAGAGCGGTTACGACTTGGGTGTGACTCGCGCCATCAGTGAGGCCGTCGGTATCCCGGTGATTGCCTCGGGTGGCGTCGGTAACCTAGAGCATTTAGCTGCTGGCATCATTGAGGGCAAGGCTTCGGCGGTGCTGGCGGCGAGCATCTTTCACTTTGGCGAATACACCGTGCCGGAAGCCAAGGCTTATTTGGCTAGCCGCGGTATTGTGGTGCGCTAAGCCGACTTCGGTTTTTTTCTTTGTTGAATACAGGATGTCGAACCATGTTCAAGCGTCTTTTGCTCGTACTGGCTGCTACCAGTTTATTGTTTACCTCGCTCGTGCGTGCCGAGGAGCGGGAAAGCCTGGTGCTGCTCACCGAAAACTTCCCGCCCTACAACATGGCCGAGGGTGGTTCGAACTACGCCAAGGATGAAAAAATCAGTGGCATCGCGGTGGAGTTGGTCCGTGAGATGTTTAAACGTGCTGGAGTGGATTACAGCCTGACGCTGCGTTTTCCCTGGGAGCGCATTTACAAAACCGCGCTGGAAAAGCCTGGCTACGGGGTGTTCTGCACCGCGCGCTTACCTGAGCGTGAGAATGACTTTAAGTGGGTCGGTCCGCTGGGTCCGGATGACTGGGTAATGCTCGCGCGCGCTGACAGCACTATCAGCCTGAGCAGCCTAGAAGATGCCAAAGCCTATAGGGTTGGCGCTTATAAGGGCGATGCGATCTCCGAGCACCTGAATAAACAGGGTGTAGAGCCGATTAGCTCCCTGCGCGATCAGGAAAACCCGCAGAAGCTGATGAAGGGCGACATCGACCTGTGGGCCACCGGTGATCCTGCCGGTCGTTATCTGGCTAAGCAGCAGGGCATCACTGGGCTGAAAAACGTCCTGCGCTTTGACAGCGCTCAGCTGTACTTGGCGTTGAACAAAGCAACCCCAGATGCCTTAGTCGCAAAACTCCAAGCGGCACTGGACAGCATGCGCGCCGATGGCTTCGCTGCTGAGGTCGATAAGCGCTACTTGTAAGCGGCATTTAGCGCGGCTGAATGGCTACGCGAACACACTGCGCGGCCCTCACACAGCAACATGAGCTGGCTACGCGCATAAAAAAACCGGACTAGTCCGGTTTTTTTATGCGCACTGATTTGTGCTTGCCGCGCTTATTGGCCGCGGGTCACGTTGAGGCCCTTGAGCAGGCTCAGTGCTTGGCTGAGTTGGAAGTCGTCATCTTGCGGGCGCGGCAGAACTGCCGGAGCTTTGCCCTTGCTGATGGAGGGCTTTTCCGCGCCGCCATTGCCGTTGCCTAAGTGCCCGGCCAAATCAGCTTCTTTGAAACTTTCGGTGTCTTGCTCGCGGGTGATCTTGGCCCGGCGCACGACGATGTCTGGAACTATGCCTTGGGCCTGGATTGAGCGACCGTTAGGGGTGTAGTACAGAGCCGTAGTGAGTTTCAAACCGCGCTGGTTATTGAGCGGCAGCACAGTTTGCACCGAGCCCTTACCGAAGCTGTCGGTACCCATTAACACTGCGCGTTTGTGGTCTTGCAGGGCACCGGCAACGATCTCCGAGGCCGAGGCGCTGCCGCCGTTAATTAGCACTACCAGAGGTGCACCTTCGCTGGCATCGGCAGGGTCTGCGGAAAAGCGCAGTTCTGAATTGGCAATTCGGCCCGCGGTGTAAACAATTAAGCCCTTGCTCAGGAAGTGATCGCTGACCTCCACGGCGGCTTGCAGCACGCCGCCGGGATTGTTACGTAGGTCGAGAATAATGCCGCGCAGTTTTTTGCCACCATTTTGCTTTTTCAGGGCAGCCAGGGCTTTGCCAACTTCGTTGCCGCTATTGACCTGAAACTGCGAGATGCGCAGGTAACCATAATGCTCGTCGAGCAGTTGGCTCTTGACGCTTTTGACCTTGATGATGGCGCGCTGCAGTTCAACATCAAACGGCTGTACCGTGCCTTCGCGGACGATGGTCAGGATGATATTGCTGCCGACTTTGCCGCGCATTTTGTCCACCGACTCGGTCATGTTCAGACCTTTAGTCGGCTGGCCATCGATCTTCACAATCAGATCGCCGGGTTGGATCCCAGCTTTTGAGGCCGGTGTGTCATCGATCGGCGAGATAACTTTAAGGAAACCTTCTTCCTGGCCAACCTCAATGCCCAAACCGCCAAACTCACCGCTGGTACTTTGTTGCAGGTCGGAAAATTCTGTTGGGTCTAGATAGGCCGAATGCGGGTCAAGATTGCTGAGCATGCCCTTGATGGCATTTTCCAGCAGGGTTTTATCGTCGATGGGCTCAACATAGGCGGCTTTAATGCGGTCCATGATCTCGGCGAACGTGCGCAGTTCATCCAGCGGCAGCGGCGCGCGAGCATCGCTGCTCAAGGCTGGCGCGGGAATGTTCTCTGCCACCTTGCCACTGGCCTGCAATGCGGGGGCTGCGATCAGGAAGGCGATCGCCAGAGCCAGTGAGGTTGGGCGGGAAATCTGCAACATGACAAACTAACTCCTGAAAAAAGGGGCCTATCCTTGGGCGCGGCACCATTGTACTGGGTTGCTGGGGCGACCTTGCTGGCGAATGGCAAAATACAGGGCAGGTTCTTCTTGGCCGCCGCTGTTGCCGACAGTGCCGATCGCTTCGCCGGCTTTAACGATGTCCCCGGCGTCTTTTAACAAACTTTGATTGTGCCCATACAGGCTCAGATAGCCATTGCCATGGTCGAGAATGACCAGAAGGCCGGCGCCGCGCAACCAGTCAGCAAAGACTACGCGCCCACCGTGCACCGCATGTACCTGGCTGCCTAAGGATGCGCTGATCAGTACGCCGTCCCATTTGGTGCGCTCATCACCACCGCGCGGCGTGCCAAAACCGGCCAGTAAGCGGCCATTGACCGGCCACGGCAGTTTGCCTTTGGCGCCGCTGAACGCACCGCCATAACTGGCGCCACTGCGGGACACTAAAGGGCCGCTGGCGGTTTTTGTGCTTTTTACGGCGTCGTCGCGAGTGTCGAGGCGAGCAATGCGTGCTTGCTCGGCGGCTTCTGCCGCTGCGGCCAGGGCTAGCTTGCGCGCGGCTTGTGCTTCGCGGGCTTGGCGGGCGAGGGTTTCTTCGATGGTTTTCAGCACATTGCCCAGGGCCACTTGCTCTTGTTCACGAGCTTTAAGCTTGTGGCTGTTGGCGTTGGAGGCTTTGTTTAACTTGGCCAGGACCAACTGGCGTTCTTTACGCGCTTGCGCCAACAGCTCACGGCGACCCTCAAGTGCACTTTTCTGCTCGGCCAGCAACGCTTGTTGGCTGACGATGTCCTGTTCGACATTGGCCAACTGGCGCAGGGTTTCATTAAAGGTGGCCAGCTGCTCTAAGCGGGCCTTACTCAAATAGTCGTAATAGGTCAGGGTGCGCGAGAATTTTTCGGGATTTTGTTGGTTGAGCAGCAGCTTGAGGTATTCCTG
>JBBKVZ010000488.1:0-2637 GCA_037968715.1 Pseudomonas sp. | reverse complement strand
GTATTGAGGGCATCCAGCGCGGCAGCTGCAAACTCCAGTTCCCCCGCCTCGGAATCACTCGCACCCTCTAGTTTCGCGAAGGTCAAAACTTCGCGTTTTATCTATCGATAAGGATATCTACCGCAATGGACGCAACCAAAGGCCAAGCCGGAACGGGCGTGGCCATCAAAACCGGTAGCAACACCCGGATAACCGTCAGATCGGCATCGATTCAGCTATTAATCGGCGGGCCATATACCGGTGATCGAAACGAACTGCACACCTATGGCCACACCGCCCTTCGCGTGACGACCAATGAACAAGAGCACGTTTATGATTTTGGCCGCTACGCCGGAGAGCAGGGGCCGACGGGCCAAGGAAGGCTGAGAACTTGGACCGACTTCAAGAGCTACATTGCCGGCCAGAATGCTTATAAACGTGTGACTACTGGCTTTCACTACAGTATCAGCAACCAACAAGCCGAACACATTAACAGCCACTTCAAGGGCCTAATCGCTGCACGCCTGCCCATAAAAAATAAGGGAAGGTACATGACTGAGCATAGGCTGGCCGCTGATTACCACGCTTTGACCAATAACTGCGTAACAACCTCGATGACGGGGGCCAAATTGGCCATTACGGACTTAGAACACGATGTCGCCAGCCACAACCAAGGCCGCGGCATGAGCTCAACTGAAAGAGTGGCAGCACGGCTAGTCGGTTGGCCCGGGTATATATTCATGCCCGAGGACTTACAAGCCATGCTGGTCGGCAATACCCTGAGGCCGGCTGAAAAAATCGAAAAATACGGGGCATCGCAATGAGGAAAATTTTCCCTTATTTGGCCGTCACATTGGCTGGAGCGGCCATCGCAACTGCAATCACATATCAAGGAGCAAAAGCAATGGATAAAGAATTCGCGTTCCGTCTAAAAGAGCCAGCGTTGATCGCTACCCAGTCTGGTCAGGAACACTACCTTTTGCCTGCCGACACCGTTCTCTTTCACCAAACCAGCTTCGCCGAAGGCCACAGCCTCTATGCCATTGAAGTCATGCTCAGTGGACCACTACAATATGAACGGCTCAAACAAGGCGAATTTGCTGAACCTTTGCTGCTGTATAACGTAGAAACGGAGGATGTGAAAAAACTGCTCAATGACTATCCACTGAGCAAGGATGATCTGGTCAGCATTCTCAAGGCACGCAAAATCACCCGCGAAGAGCTGGAGCAAATAGTCCTCGAGTGGGTCGACTAGCGCAAGCAACAGTCATTTTCCTGCGACACAACAAATCCAACCCATAAAAAAACGGGCCACACGGCCCGTTTTTTTTCAATCTAAAACCCGCCTTAACGGCTGATCTCAGACCTTATGGTACAGCTCGCTGCCTTGGGCTTTGAACTCTTCGGCGTAGACGCGCACTTCCTGGGTGATTTTCATCGAGCAGAACTTCGGCCCGCACATGGAGCAAAAATGCGTCACCCTGCCGTGCGATGCCTTGGCGCGTTTTCGTGACGTAATGCTGGAAACCCAAGCGTACGGCTTCGACAAAATCCGTGACCAGCAGTTAGAACTTGGCCAACGAGTGCGCACCCTGCTCAGCGAAAAAGGCTTCAACAGCGTTGCCGCCGCAGGCTTCCAAGCACCCGGCGTAGTTGTTTGCTACACCGAAGATGCCGGCTTTAAAACCGGCCAGAAATTCGCCGCCCAAGGCCTACAAATCGCCGCCGGTGTACCCCTGCAGTGCGACGAGCCCGCAGACTTCCAAACCTTCCGCATCGGCTTGTTTGGGCTGGAGAAACTGCAAAACATCCAGCGCACGGTGAGCACCTTGGAGCAGGCGCTGAACAAAATCGAACAGGCCTAAAGCTCAGGTGGACAAGCTGCGCGTTGTCCACCCTACCCGGCGATATGGAGATTGCGTCGGGTGGAAAACTGCGCAGCATTTTCCACCGTGGAACATCCGGCCCGGGCGTTCTTGCCGCAGCTGTAGAGAAAAATGTGATATCGAACGAATTTTGACTCACTCGGTTTGCCTGTCGGACTAATTGAAGGCAACGTAACCGCTTCAAGCCGATATGGAAATCGCTATGTCTGGAAAACCTGCTGCACGCGTGTCTGACACCAATAATTGCCCGCTGCCGGGTCATGGACCCAACCCAGTCACCAGCGGCTCGCCCAACGTACTGTTCAACAATCTGCCGGTTGCTCGTGTTGGCGATGCCACAGGTTGTGGCGACGCAATTAGTGTCGGGATTGCAAACATCCTGATCAACGGGAAACCCATAGCTTTTCTTGGCAGTGCTACCGCCCATGGTGGTGTGATCATTTCAGGCTCTGGTGATGTACTGGTCGGAAATCAGGGAGGTGGCGCCACCTTCACCCCAGTATCCCTGCTGGAACAGCTCAAATTGACTCCAACTTGGGTCAGTTTCGATTTGTTTAATCAAAGCGGCGCGGCCTATTCAAACGAGCCATATGTTCTAACCACCAGCGATGGTGCAAGACATAACGGGCAGTTGAACAACAACGGCTTTGCCCGTATTGAGGGCATCCAGCGCGGCAGCTGCAAACTCCAGTTCCCCCGCCTCGGAATCACTCGCACCCTCTAGTTTCGCGAAGGTCAAAACTTCGCGTTTTATCTATCGATAAGGATATCT
>JBBKVZ010000487.1:0-5256 GCA_037968715.1 Pseudomonas sp. | reverse complement strand
CTTGCAGGTTTTGCCACACGCCTTGCGCTTGCGCTTGCACTTGCACACTGCCTTGTAGGCACTGAATGGTCAGCGGCCCGGCAACCGCGTGGCCGGGAATAACTTTGCCGGCCTCCAGCACCCAACGCATAACACTCTTAGTGTGGCGCGCAGACCAACGCCTTGGAGATGGGCGCGGGGTCGGCCAGCAGGCTGATGACCTGGCCGGATATTGCGTGTTTTAGGGCCATGAACGATTTCTCCGTATGGGTGATCGACCATGTCGCAGGCGGCTGGCGCTGTTCAAAGGTTGTTGCAGACCGTGCCGGGCTGTCGCCGCTTGCTCTCTATCTGGTTATGCGCGGGTTAGCGTTGACCTTGGTCAATAGCTCTGGCGCTGTGCAGAACGTTGATGGCCATTGATTCAGGCCTTTGAACATGCTGTTTTTTAGCCGTGCGGGTGGTTAGGGTGGTGGTTCAGTCATCGTCTCGCCAGCCTCGAGGTTCACCATGCATTTTGCCTACAGCCCTCGCACCGAAGCACTGCGTCTGCAACTGCGCACGTTTCTCGACACGCACATAGTGCCGCGTATTGGCGCCTGGCATGCCGAGGTGGCGAACGGCCAATACCCGGTGTCGTTTATGGGCGACTTAAAAGCCTTGGCCCGCAGTGAAGGGCTGTGGAATCTGTTTTTGCCAGCCCTGCACGCGGACGAGCCGGGCACTGCCCTGAGTAATTTGCAGTACGCCCCGCTGGCGGAAATTATGGGCCGGGTGTCGTGGGCTTCTGAGGTGTTCAACTGCAATGCGCCGGACACCGGCAATATGGAGTTGCTGCACCTGTTCGCCACGGCCGAGCAACGCCAGCGCTGGTTGTCGCCGCTGCTGAATGGTGAGATTCGTTCGGCGTTTGCCATGACCGAACCGGACGTGGCCTCGTCGGATGCCAGCAATATCCAGACCCTGATTCGCCGTGAGCGCGATGAGTACGTGATCAACGGCCGCAAGTGGTTTATCACCAACGCCTCGCACCCCGACTGCAAGCTGTTGATCGTGATGGGCAAGACCGACCCGGACGGCGAGGCGCATCGGCAACAAAGCATGATTCTCGTACCTTTCAATACGCCGGGGGTGGAGTTACTGCGCAATATTCCAGTGCTTAATCACCTCGCCCCTGAAGGCCATAGCGAATTGCTGCTGCGCAATGTGCGGGTGCCGGTGGCTAACCTACTGGGCGCCGAGGGCGAGGGTTTTATGATGGCTCAAGCGCGCCTCGGGCCGGGCCGTGTGCATCACTGCATGCGCTCAATCGGCATGGCCGAGTTGGCGCTGGAGCTGATGGTTGAGCGTTGCCAAGAGCGCAAAGCGTTTGGCAAATACCTGCACCAGTACGCCAATGTTAGCGACGACATTGCGAAGTCACGCATCGAGATCGAACAGGCGCGGCTGCTGGTATTGAAAACCGCCTGGATGATCGACGAGGTGGGCGCCAAGGCCGCGCGCAAAGAAATTGCCATGATCAAGGCGCTGGTGCCGGGCATGCTCACCCGCGTGGTGGACAGGGCGATTCAGGTATACGGCGCCATGGGCCTGACCCCAGACACGCCGCTGGCCGACATGTGGACGGCCGGCCGCGCCCTGCGTTTTGCCGACGGCCCGGACCAAGTGCACCTGCGCAGCATCGCCAATCTAGAGCTAAAAGCCAGCGCCGCCCAACGCGGAGCCAGCGCGGCTTATCTGACGCCGCCCGCTAGGCACTAAGCCCATGCTGCCCGCCGCGTGACGGGCGTAAAAGCTGATTGTGATCAAGTTGGAAAACACCTCCGTGCCTGTAAAAAGGTGCTCTTGCAGTGCAACAGTGCGGCCTGCCCAGCACGTTAAGTAACCCTTAACGCGCGGGCAGTTGGCGTTGCTTGTGCGGCTGAGAACATCCAAGTCGAGCGTCCGGGAGATTCCCCGGATGGGGCTGTCGTCCGGTAGCGACCGGGCATTGGAGTCGTTGATGAACAATCAATTTGCGGGCCGCCTAGCGGTGGTTACGGGCGGTAGCTCGGGCATCGGTCTGGCGCTGTGCGAGGCATTACTGCAACAAGGTGCGCGGGTGTTGAGTATGTCGCGCAGGGTGGCGGCGTTGGCTGGCTTGCAGCAGAACTATCCGCAACATCTGTTTTGCCAGGCCGGTGATGTGACCTGCGCCGCCGACCTAGCGCAGTTGGCGCGCCGCGCGGCTGAGTTGGGGCCGGTGGATTATCTGGTGCCGAATGCCGGTATTGCCGAGCTGGCGGACAGTTTGGATGTGGCCGCGTTCGACCGGCAATGGGCGGTGAACGGTGCGGGCGCTTTGCAGACCTTGGCGGCGCTGCGTGGCGAGCTGGCCAGCCAGAGTTCGGTGGTGTTTATCAGCAGTTTTCTAACCCGTTCGACCTTTCCCGGTTTGGCTGGGTATATCGCCAGCAAGGCGGCGTTGGCCGCCCATGCTCGCACCTTAGCAGTGGAGTTGGCGCCCCTGGGCGTGCGGATTAACCTGGTTTCGCCGGGGCCTACCGCCACAGCACTTTGGGACAGTTTGGGCTTGAGTGATGAGCAGTTTGATGCGCTCGCCGACACGCTTACGACGCGCCTGTTGCCGGGTTATTTTTTGGATGCGGCGGCGGTAGCCAACGTGATTGTGTTTCAGCTGTCGCAGGGCGCACGCGGTGTTTACGGGCAAGACTGGCTGGTCGATCACGGCTACTGCCTGACCTGAAATGGGGCTGATCAGTGCTGTCGGCGGCTGTCGATGGGCATCGATGGTTACTGATTGCGCGCACGCTTGACCGCAATCAAGAGTTACCGGCGCACGGCTTGAGGCCACTAGCGGCAGGCGCGTAGCGTGCAGGGATGAATAATCCCCTGAGGTAGCTGCCGTGAATGCGCCCGAGAAAATTGTTATCGAAACTGCCGCTCGCGCTGCGCCATTTTATCAAGCGCTGGGCAATGAAGAGGCGCTGTTCCAGCAGGCCTGGCAGCATGGCATGCCGGTGCTGATCAAGGGCCCGACCGGCTGCGGCAAGACCCGCTTTGTGCAACACATGGCCCATCGTCTGAACCTGCCGTTGTTTACCGTGGCCTGCCATGACGACCTTAGTGCAGCCGACTTGGTTGGGCGCCACTTAATCGGCGCTCAAGGCACTTGGTGGCAAGACGGGCCCTTAACTCGGGCGGTGCGTGAAGGCGGCATTTGTTATCTCGATGAAATAGTCGAGGCACGCCAAGACACCGCCGTGGTGCTGCATCCGCTGGCCGATGATCGCCGTGAGTTGTTCCTTGAACGCACCGGCGAAGTGCTCCGCGCACCGCCGGGTTTTATGTTGGTGGTGTCTTACAACCCCGGTTATCAAAACCTGCTCAAGGGCATGAAACCCAGCACTCGTCAGCGTTTTGTGGCCTTGCGTTTTGACTATCCGCCAGCGGCCGAAGAAGAGCGCATCGTCGCCAATGAGGCCCAAGTGGATGCCGACTTAGCCGCGCAGGTGGTTAAGCTCGGCCAGGCGCTGCGCCGTTTGGAGCAGCACGACTTGGAGGAGGTGGCCTCGACCCGGCTGCTGATTTTTACCGCGCGGATGATCCGCTCCGGCATGCACCCGCGTGAGGCGTGCTTGGCCTGTTTGGCCGAACCCCTCTCGGATGACCCGCAAACCGTGGCGGCGTTGATGGACGTGGTTGATGTCCACTTCGCTTGAGCGCCTGCCGCGCGCCAGCCCGGTCCGGCAGCTGCCGGGCGATCTGGCCATGTGGTTTTTCATCCTCGCCGAACTGACGGTATTTGCCCTACTGATTATTGCTTTTGCGGTCACTCAGGCGCTGCAGCCGGCTTTGTTTCACGCCAGTCGTGCGGCGCTGGACACCTCGATCGGCTTGGCCCTGACCTTAAGCCTGCTCACGGCTGGTTTTTTGGCCGCGCAGGCCCAAGAGCAACTGCGCCGTGGCCAGCCGCGCCGGGCCGCTTGGCTGTTACTGGCGGCGCTGCTGACGGCGGTTATTTATGTGCAGCTAAAACTTGCCGAATACAGCCACTTGCTCGGGTTGGGGCTGGGCATGGAACACAATAATTTCTTCACCCTGTACTGGATTCTCACCGGCTTTCACTTTCTCCATGTGCTGCTCGGCATGCTGATTCTCGCTTGGCTGGCGCTGCGCTGTTGGCGGGGCAGCGAAGCTCCGGGGGATGGCTCGGTGCTGGAGTCCGGCGTGCTGTATTGGCACATGGTCGACCTGATCTGGGTGCTGCTGTTTCCGTTGGTGTATGTGCTCAATTGAGCGCTGCTGCCTGTTGATGAGGTTTGTATGAGCGCTTCCCGCGTACTGCTGTTCTGCTGGCTGGGGCTGGTGGCGTTGTCGATCAGCAGTGTGCAACTGGGTCACGCCGGCAGCGGTTTGGCTCTGGCAGCGGCGATCTTGCTGGCGGCCCTGGGCAAGGCCTGGCTGATTACCGACGGCTTTATGCACCTGCGCCACGCGCCACTGCTGTGGCGCGGGCTGTTGCTGAGTTGGGCGCTGGTGATGGCGCTGCTGGTGCTGCTGACGTTGTGGTTGCGGCGTGGGGGTTAGGGCGATTGCAGTCCGCCGGCAATGCCGCCCGACCGCCGCAGCGGTGTATTTGGCTCTCTACTCGTTATGGGTTGAAGAGCGATTTCGTAGGGTGGGCTTCAGCCCACCGCACCTGAGCGCAATAGAACTGGTGGGCTAAAGCCCACCCTACGGATTGCCATGCCGCAAACCCTTGGCTCCAAGCGACTAGCGCCGTCGCACTCGGGGCTGAAAAGCACTTTCAACCACTCACGCAAACAGAACCTTATTTGGCTCTGTTTGCGATATGGGGTGCGGTACGGTTTTGCTCGTTAATGTTGTAAGGCGCGGCTACTGCACGCCGAGCTTGACGTAGGGTGTACTCGCCGCAGGCAGTACACCATCAATTCAGCGGCGCTAAACGGCGGACTGTTCGCTGCGCTCCTGAGTCCGCCCTACGTCCGCCCTAGGCCCTACGCGATATACCCTATGCGCTACGCCCTCGGTTCTGGCGCAATCACGGGGCGTGCAAAGTCTAGCGCCAACCTCAATACCCAAGCTTAACCATCGGGCTTTCTTGATTGTCATCAAGCGGTTTTGCGCAAGGCGCTTCCTACAATGGGCTCGCCAAGTAAAGAGGAAACGGCCATGTCAGAGACATTCACTAAAAGTATGGCCAGGAATATTTACTTTGGGGGGAGCGTGTTCTTCTTCCTGGTATTCCTGGCT
>JBBKVZ010000486.1:0-9387 GCA_037968715.1 Pseudomonas sp. | reverse complement strand
TGCTGTTGCGCTTTTCCGGACATAACACCCTATCCACTGAAGGTCTTGGCGGGCAAAAAACAAGCCGAGGATTATACCTGAGCTATGACCTCACGCGCCAGTTGAGGTCGGGTTTGATGCGGAAACATTGCGACTTAGAAGGTCGCGCATTTCACTTGCGATCTGATTTGCTTCGGCTGGACTCAATCCAGGCTGTCTTGCTTTCTTGATCAGGTCGTCAAACTTTTTGGTGTATTGACGCGCTGACAAGCTATTAATGGTGTCGAAAAACTGTTGTTCAAGGTTGTCTCCATCAATCAGCCACTCCTTTTCTGCCAACGCCTTGAGCAAGCGCCCTTGATCGGTGCCATGCCAGCGCGCAATCAATTGAAATGAGTTTAGCTTAGGATTCTTCTGTACGGCTTCGAGCAGTGCCACCAGCAATTGCGTGTTGGAGTGCTCTTCGTCGGCGAAGTGCCCGGCGTTTTCGACTTTTTCAGCCAGTTGCGGGTGGTGCAGCAAGGTGCGAAGGGCTGCAATAGTCGGTGGCTCCACTGCCGCGGGTATGCGTGGTGCGCGGGGTTGGTCGTGATCTCCGCCGCGTTTGCCTTTCTTGTCCCAGGGTTTGTTGTCCCATTTCTTGCCGCCGCCAGCCTTCTTTGGTGTCCACTCCTGCTGAGGTGCGTACGCCTCTTGAGGTTGGTGGTAATCGGCGTAGTCCGGCATGGCATCGTAGTCGATGCCTGGGTCATACGCTGGCGGAGCGTCCGGCGGGGCGCTATGCACCAGTTGGCTGACGGCTTCGCCAGTCAGGCCGGTGATCTCGGTCAGGCGCCGACGCATAAGCTCGCGGATATTGGCGCCAGCGACTTTTTCGATCAGCGGCGCGGCGAGGGTGGCCATGTGGGCCTTGCCTTCGAGCGAGCGCGGGTCGGATTCTTCGGTCAACTGCTGGAAGAAATAGTCGGCCAGCGGCTGAGCGTGCTGATTGATGCGGGCGCGGAAGGCATCGGTGCCTTCGGAGCGCACCAGGGTATCCGGGTCTTCGCCTTCGGGCAGGAACAGGAAGCGCGCACGCCGTCCGTCTTGCAGGCTCGAAAGTGTTGACTCCAGCGCGCGCCATGCGGCGTTGCGGCCAGCCTGGTCACCATCGAAACAGAACAGTACGTTGGGCACGACGCGAAACAGTCGTTTGAGGTGTTCTTCGCTGGTGGCGGTGCCGAGCGTGGCGACAGCATTACGCAGGCCTTGTTGGGCGAGGGCGATGACGTCCATATAGCCTTCGACCACCATGATCTCGTCGAGATGGCGATTGCTCTGGCGTGCCTCGTAGAGGCCGTACAGTTCTTGGCCTTTATGAAAGACCGAGGTTTCCGGTGAATTCAGGTATTTCGGTTTGTCATCGCCCAACACTCGGCCGCCGAAGGCAATGACCCGGCCACGGCTGTCGCGAATGGGGAAGATGACTCGGTCGCGGAAGCGGTCGTAGCGTTTAATCTTTTCAGGATTATCGGCGTTTTCCACCATTAATCCGGCGTCGATCAGGGCTTTTTGCGCCAAGGTGTCGCCACCTAGGTGCTTGATTAGGTTGTCCCAGCCGGGAGGGGCGAAGCCTAGGCTGAAGTCGCGGGCGATTTCGCCGGTCAGACCGCGGCCCTTGAGGTAGTCGACGGCTGCTTTGCGCGATGGGTGGCTTTTCAGGGCTTGGCGATAAAATTCGCTGGCGGCCGTCAGCAGTGCGTAGATCGGTGAGTCGCTGGGTTGGCGTGGTGCCTGTGGGCGGCCGCCTTCTTCGCGAGGGACTTCCATGCCGGCGCGCTTGGCCAGTTCCTCCACGGCCTGCACGAAGTCCAGGTGGTCGTGGTCCATGATAAAGCCCAGTGCGTTGCCGCCGGCGCCACAGCCAAAGCAGTAATAAAACTGTTTTTCTGGGCTGACGCTAAACGAGGGGGTCTTCTCTTTGTGGAACGGGCAGCAGGCGCTGTGGTTCTTGCCGGCTTTTTTTAGTGAGATGCGCGAACTCACCACGTCGACAATGTCGGTGCGGTTGAGGAGGTCGTCGATAAAGGATTGTGGGATTAGGCCGGCCATAGGGTTCAGGTTACTGCTTGGTGCGGTTGCTGGGCAGGCGAAAACAAAAAAACTCCGACCATTCGCGAATGCGCGAAGCGGAGTGTGGTGTAACACTGCGGTAATGCCCAGCAGAAGCCGGGCATTACCGCAGTAGCGTTAGCGGCGTAGCAGCGAACTCAGTACAGACGTTCGTGGCGGCGCTGTTCGCGCTGCACTTTCTTCGCGTGACGCTTAACTGCCGCGGCAGCTTTACGCTTGCGCTCGGAAGTTGGCTTCTCGTAAAACTCACGGCTACGAACTTCGGCCATAACGCCGGCTTTTTCGCAGGTACGCTTGAAACGACGCAGAGCTACGTCGAAGGGTTCATTCTCTTTAACTTTGACGGCTGGCATCGAGGGCTTACCTTCACTATTTACCGGTGTGAACGCTCTCCTAGCTGTAAGCTCTGGAAAACGCGGTTTTTAAGGGTTGCGGATGTTAACCCCTTGGCGGCAGAAATGCAAAACTTCTGAGCAAAAAGCGTCGGAAGGTACATCGATTATTTTTGAGCGCAGTGTTTCTCGTGTGGTGTGTGCAGATGTTGAGCAAGCGGACAACTCGCCAATCCGCGCACTGTCGCCGTCTGATACGAATAGGGCGGCGCTAAGTTCGACAGGCTCTTAGGTGGCGCTTATCATGTGCGGCTTCGAATTTGCCCCTCTGATAAGGCAGCAATCCATGCTCGTGCTGGGCCTAGAAACCTCTTGTGATGAAACCGGCGTTGCGCTTTACGACAGTGAGCGTGGCTTGCTGGCAGATGCCTTGTTTAGCCAGATAGATTTGCACCGCGCTTATGGTGGTGTGGTGCCTGAGTTGGCCTCGCGCGATCACGTAAAGCGCATGCTGCCGCTGATTCGTGAAGTGTTGAGCGAGGCGCAGTGCACGGCCGCACAGATCGACGCCATCGCCTATACCGCAGGCCCCGGTTTGGTCGGTGCTTTGCTGGTCGGCGCTTCCTGTGCTCAGGCTTTGGCCTTTGCTTGGGATATCCCGGCGCTCGGCGTGCACCACATGGAAGGTCATCTGCTCGCGCCGATGCTTGAAGAGCAGCCACCGCAGTTCCCCTTTGTGGCGTTATTGGTGTCCGGCGGGCATACCCAGCTATTGCGCGTAGACGGCATTGGTCATTACCAGTTGCTGGGTGAATCGTTGGACGACGCGGTAGGTGAGGCGTTTGATAAAACCGCGAAAATGCTCGGCTTGGTCTATCCAGGCGGTCCGGAAATCGCGCGGTTAGCCGAGCATGGGCAGCCGGGGCGTTTTCTGTTCCCGCGGCCAATGACCACTCGTCCGGGCTTAGAGTTCAGCTTTAGTGGCTTGAAAACCTTTGCCTTAAATACGTGGCAGCAAGCGCAGCAGGGCGACGCCAGCGATGAGCAGACGCGCAGCGATATTTGCTTAGCGTTTCAGCAGGCGGTGGTCGATACCCTGACCATCAAGTGCCGTCGGGCAATGAAGCTAACCGGCTTAAATAACTTAGTGATTGCTGGTGGAGTGAGCGCCAATACTGCATTGCGTCAGGGCTTAGAGAAGATGCTTGGTGAGTTTAAAGGTCAGGTGTTTTATGCGCGGCCACGCTTTTGCACCGATAACGGCGCGATGATTGCCTATGCGGGTTGTCAGCGGTTACTGGTTGGTCAACGCGATGGACCGGCAATAGGCGTGCAGGCGCGCTGGCCGATGGAGCAATTGTTGCCGTTGTGAGACAGATTGTTGCGGCGACTAAAAATGCCGTTCGCGCCCGGCAAACAGGTCGCGTAAATTGCTTCTATGGCGCCACACCACCAAACCGCACAGCGCGCTCATTGGCAGCAATGCACCCGGTTGTTGCCAGGCTAGCAAGGGCAGTGTCAGGGGCGTGGCAATCAGCGCGGCGAGGGAGCTGATACGCGTTAGTTTGAAGCTGAGCAGCCATGCACTGACCGCCAATAACGCGGCGGGCGGGTAGAGGCCGAGCAGCATGCCGGCGGCGGTGGCAACACCCTTGCCGCCTTGGAAACGAAAGTACAGCGGGTACATGTGGCCGATAACGGCGGCTAAACCGATCCACGCTTGTTGTTGGATAGTAAAATGCCAGGCCGCGGCCAGTGTCACCGGAAGCAGGCCCTTTATTACATCGCCGAGCAGGGTGCAGATGGCGAGTTTTTTACCGGCGACGCGCAGCATGTTGCTCGCCCCGGGATTACCCGAGCCGCTGGCGCGCGGGTCTGGACCGCCGGCCGTGCGGCTGAGCAGAATGGCGAAGGACAATGAGCCAAGCAGGTAGGCGAAGATCGCCAGTAGCCAAAACATGCTTCCATCCCGAGGCGGTTAAGCCTCGATTCTAACGGCGCCTTGCGCCCTTGTCCTGTGCACTGTGCAGGTGCACCGGCAAAGTGTGGCGCTGACCCTGGATCACGCTGGAGAAACAGCTTTGGACAAAGTTTTTATTGAGGGCTTAGAAGTCGATACGCTTATCGGTGCTTACGACTGGGAGCGGGACATTCGCCAATGCCTGCGGCTCGACCTCTGCTTGGGCTGGGATAATCGCCCAGCTGCCGCCACTGATGATTTGAGCAAAGCGCTGGACTACGCGCAGGTGTCGGCGCGGATTCAGGCGTTTGCCACTGAGTCGACGTTTATTTTGGTCGAGACCTTTGCCGAGCGTTTAGCTGAACTGCTGATGGCGGAGTTTCACATTCCGTGGCTGCGGCTCAAGTTGACTAAGCCCGGCGCGGTGCCGGCAGCCATTGGCGTAGGTGTGGAGATTGAGCGCGGATGTCTCTGACCCCGGTTTTCCTAGGTCTCGGTAGCAATATCGAGCGCGAGATGCATTTGTGCGCCGGGCTGGATGCGTTAACCGCGCTGCTCGGGCCATTGCAGTGCTCGCCGGTGTTCGAAAGTTTGCCGGTGGGGATCAAAAGCGGTCGCTTCTTCAACTTGGTGGTGTCGGCATTCACCGACTTGCCCTTGGCAGAGCTGGACCGCCGGTTGAAGTGCATTGAGGCGGATAACGGCCGTTATGCGCCGGGTCGCAAGGGCTTGCCGCTGGATATCGACGTGCTGTTGTTTGGTCAGCTAGTGGGCAACTTTGACGGATTAATCTTGCCGCGCGAAGAAATCCTCAAGAATGCCTTTGTGCTCTGGCCTTTGGCCTTGCACGCCCCGCAGGTGCTGCATCCCGGCGAGCAGCGCAGCTTTGCCGAACTCTGGCAGGCCGCGCAGATTGCCCAGCAGTTGTGGCCCGTAGCATTCACCTGGCGCGAGCAAGCGCTGACCCCTGCCGCGCTGTTGCAGGCATTTTCGCCGAGCCAGTAAGACCTACAGCTATTTAGGCCGGATGCTTGCCGCCCCATTGGCTGACTAACTGGCGTGCGAACTCGCCGGCGCGTTGCAGGCTGATGCGCGTCCGCACGATGAGCAGGCCCAAGTGCAGGTTAAACAACACCCATGGCACAAGGTTGAATGGCACATCGACTGTGGCTTTGCTTTCAATCAGGCGCGTCATGCGCATGCGAGTCTGATAGTCGTAGCGTGGGTGTTGGCTTTGGTCTGCGCCGATTAAGCTCTGCTCGCGAGCTTGACTCCATAACTCAACGACTTCGCTTTCAGTTAAGCCTGAGGCGATGGCCAGTATTTGTAAGTTCAGTGGTGCGTGCATGATCGTTCTCCTGCCCCCTAGAGTTTTCGAGGCCTTAGGAGAAGCTTAAATCGCGCAGTGGTGAGCGACGATCACCCACGAGGGGTGGGCAGGGGTGGGTGGGGTGTGGCCTACACCAGCAGGCCGAGCAAGCGTGCCCGGTCGACCGCATGCTGACGGTTAGCGGCATTCAGCTTGGTGAAGAGCTTTTTCATATGCCACTTGATGGTCTCATTGCTTAAACCCAGCGTTGCGGCGATGCGCTTATTGGCGAGGCCGGCTGCCAATAACTGTAAAACCTGATTTTCTTTTGGCGTTAGGAAGGCACTGACGGCCGCCGCCATGGGCGTGCTCGTCTGGCCGGTGGTGTCTGGGCCGCTGGCTTGAGCTGCATCGAGGACGCGCTGGACAAACTGCGGGCTGATGCTCGGGCTGACGTTGTTGGCGGCCGCGTGGTGGCTGATTAGTTCGATTACGCCCGGCAATGTTTCGGCAAACACCCGCACCTGTCCACCGGACTCGGCATGGCTGAGGGCGGCGTTGAGTAGTTGCCGGGATGCTTCGCTGTCTGCGTCGCTGAGTAATGCCTGCAACGCTTGAATTTGCACCATCTCGCGGCCGCGATTAAGACCCTGTGCCAGCGGCCATGCTTGGGCTAGCCAATCGACCGCGCTTTGCGCGTGCTCATCACATAGCGCCGCATAGCTGTGGGCAAGCGCGCGATACAGTTGAATAAGCGGCTGGCCGAGCAGTAGTTGTGAACTTACCAAGGGGGCCAACAATGTTTCTAAGTTAGCCAATAGGGCGCGGCATTGCTCACTGCGCTGGCGGGCGGCATGCAGGCGAATACGTTCCAGCAGGCCTTGTAGGTGTGTGCTGAGAATGTCTTGGCTGAGACCGATGCGACTGAGCGCCTCGAGCAGGGCGAAGGCGCGCGGTTCGCAGTTATCGGCAGCGGCAATGCGTGCCTGGGTGAGATAACTGCGCTCACTCCAGATGAGCTCGCCGCTGCGCCCGCTGACGTCGAAACGCAGTGCCAACAGACTGCGTGCTTCGTCGCGCTGATCACGCTCCCAGCAGGCGCTGGCGAGTACGGCGGCCAGGCTCATGGTCAGTTCGTTGCGTCGCCCAGCGCGGCTTTCACACTGCGCATGACGACGGCGGACCGCGGCGTCAGCCAAAATTGGCCGGCCTTCCCACAGGTAGATATGCCCTTGGCTGCGGTCGTGGAACACGCTTTCAGCAAAGGAATTTTGCTCGCCCTGGGTGCTGAGTAATAAGTTGCGGGCGGCTTCGCTGGCACCGCGAAACAGGGCGCTAAACGCGTTGATGTGCAGCATGCTGCGGGCGGCCAGCGAGTGCGCCGCGTCGGCGGGGAAGATGGCGCTGTAGTGCTGGGCTTGCTCGAAGCGCTCGGCGCGTGAGTTGGCTACCGCCAAAATCGCCAGCGCCTCGCAATATAGATGCGCATCGCTACTTTTGGGCTCAATCAGACTGCCGACAAAATGTTCGGCCCGCTGCCAGTCGCTGCTTAGCGCGGCCAGCCAGCCAGCAGTTAGACGTAGCGTCGGGTGCTCAAAAATTTCCGCTTCGGGCAGGCGTGTCAGCCAGTCCGCCACCGCGCCGTAGTGGCCTTCTTGCATGCAACTGTCGTAGAGATTATTGGCGATTAAGGCAAAGGCTTCACGCTTGAAGCCTGCGGCCAGGGCATGGCGGGCGGCCTGCTCGGGGTTGCCGTGGGCGGCTAACCACTGCCATGCCTGCTGGTGGACGATTTGCCGCTGGGCGCTTGTCAGTCGTTCAGTGGCTTGGTTGCGCAGGTATTCACGAATCAGCGGGTGGATGCGCAGCCATTGGCTGTTGTCGATGCTGCTAAGCAGAGCCGTTTCGTTGCGCAGTTGCTTGAGCATCAGCTCGGCATCGAACTGTTCGCTGATGGCCGCGCACAGCTCTGGGTGTAGGGCGTCGAGCAATGCGCAGCGCAGCAGGAAGTCGGTCAGCCTGGGCGTTAGCTGGGCAAGGAACGCGGCAAGCAATTGTTGGGTGGTCTCATCGCCCGCATGGGAGAAGTGTTGCAGGGCGAGTTCCGGGTCGTCGGCGTGTTCAATGGCGGTGAGGGCTAGTTGCAGGCCCATCGCCCAGCCTTCGGTGATTTCATGCAGGCGTGCAGCCAAACCTAACGAGGCTTTTTGGGCGAGACGTTGACTGAGCAAGTTGTGGGTTTCGCTGAGGTCAAACTGCAGTTGTGCGCTGCCGATGCGACGTAAATTACCGTGCGCGATCAGGTCGTTCAAGGCCAGCGGCAAGCGGCTGCGTGAGCCAATGACAATTTGTAGGTTGGCCGGCAAATTGTTCAGCAGGTAGTCGCACAGCTCGATTAGGGCAGGGTCGCTGATGCGCTCGCCATGGTCGATGATAATCACCGTTGGGTGCGCTGTTTCGGCAATCTCAGCCAGCAGGGCGGTGGCTGCTAGGGCTAAACCACTGCCGCGTAACAACGCCTCGCGCGCGTCATGGCCAAAGTGCGGCTGTCCGCTGGCGCGCCGCAGACCTTCAACGATGCCGCTGCCGAGGCTGCTGATGCTGTCGTTGCTGTCGAGGTCAAACCAGGTGACCACGGCGCCGGCATGCAGCCAGTCGAGGCGCCATTGCGCGAGCAGCGAGGTCTTGCCGTGGCCCGCCGGCGCCTCAAGCAGAATCACCGCCGCATCCTCAGCGCTGGTGCGCATGGTATTCAGACGCTCGCGGGTGAGTAGGCTCTTGCGCAGCCGTGGCGGGGTGAGCTTTAGTACCAAGCTTGGGGTGAGCGCATCCCGTTCGATGAGCAAGGGGCTATTGGCAATCGGCATGTTGGCAGTCATCGAAGGTCCCAGGTGTTAAGGGATGCTGCTGTCGGCTGAGGCTTGGCGTTGCTTGCTGCGAAACTGGGTGAGCGCTTGCAGGCGCTCACGGTTGATCGCCTCGCCCAGCTCGGCGCCCTTGAGACCACGGGCAAGCAAGGGCTTCACCGGGACGGCCCGCGCGGCCTGCATGGCTGCGCGCAGGTAGGCCGCTTGCGGGTAGTCGCTGTGTTCGAAACCTAGCCGGCCGCGGGCGTCCATGGTGCAGGCGCTAATAAACTCCTCGAAGCGCTCTGGGCGCCGGTAGATGTCAGCGCGCTGCAGCAACTCAAACAGGGTGGAGGCCTTCAGCTCCAATGCGCGGTGGCTGTGGGTATGGTATTCGCCAACCAAAAGGGCCAGTTCTTGGCAGTCTTTCGGGACCTTGAAGCGGGCGTTGACTGCACGAATCAACTTTAGCCCGCGTACTTCATGGGCAATATGCCGTGGCCATTCACTGGCCGGGGTGCTGCCCTTGCCCAAGTCGTGCAGTAAGCACGCCCAAACCACGCTGAGCGGCTGCTGGTGTTCGGCGCACTGCTGCAAGACCATTAGCTGGTGCACGCCGGTATCGATTTCCGGGTGGTGTACGGCTGTTTGTGGCACGCCGAACAGTACATCGACCTCGGGCAGTAGGCGGGCTAGGGCGCCACAGTCGCGCAGCACCTGAATAAATATGTCCGGGCGTGGCTCCAATAGCGCGCGGGAGATTTCTTTCCAGCTGCGCTCTGCGGTTAGCGTCTGTAACTCACCGGAGTTACTCAGTTGGCGCATTAGGGCCATGGTTTCATCGGCGAT
>JBBKVZ010000485.1:0-5046 GCA_037968715.1 Pseudomonas sp. | reverse complement strand
CAACCCAGTTGCTGGCGACCCCATAGCAGCACCGCAAACACCAGCCATGCGAATACCGAGAGGACGCTCTTGTGGGCCAGATGCTGGCTGAACAAGTTATCAACAAAAATCCAGCCAGATAGCAGCGACAGCGACAGCAAACCCCAACCGGCCCAGAGAAAACCAAACAATAGGCTTTCCATGGTTTGCAGTGGCGGGAAGTTCTTGATTAGGCCAGAGGGGTGTTTGTTTTTAAGTTGATGGTCTTGCAGCAGCAGCAATAACGACTGAAACATGGCAATCGTTAACATTCCGTAAGCCAGAATCGAAAGCAGGATGTGCGCCAAGATGCCGGAGTGCTCATTGATGGTTTGCACAGTCCCACTCGGCGCAAATTGCGCCATAAGCGTGGTAAGGGCACCGAGCGGGAACAGCAATAAGAGCAGGTTTTCTACCGGTATTGTGCGGCTGGCCAGCAGGGTGAGTAAAATCACCGCGGCGGCGATCAGGCTGGCGGCGTTAAAAAAGTCTAAAGCCAGCCCGCTCGGGGTGATTAGCTGCACGTACAGGCTGTAAGCGTGGGCGAGCAGGGCAAGTGAGCCAAGCAGGCTGATCAGGTTTTTACTCGGCACTGTGCGTTGCGCCAAGCGTAAAGCCTGGTAGGCAGTGGTGCCGGTATATAAGCCGACGGCGGCGAGACTGGGCAACAGAGGATGCATAGGACCTAGAGGGGCAACCTTGAGGGTTTGCAGTGTGGCATAAACAGTATTGGCCTGAAAGACCGTGGCGGTGTCGGTGGCGCAGAGTCTTCGCTATAATCACCCATTGGCAACACGCCCAGTCTCGGCTCGGGAGACACTGAAAGGAACGCGCATGTTTGAAAATCTAACCGATCGTCTCTCGCAGACGCTGCGCCATGTCACCGGCAAGGCCAAGCTGAGCGAAGACAATATTAAAGACACCTTGCGTGAAGTGCGCATGGCGTTGCTTGAGGCCGACGTGGCTTTGCCCGTGGTCAAAGACTTCGTTAATAAAGTTAAAGACCGTGCAGTCGGCACTGAGGTGTCGAAAAGCCTGACGCCGGGTCAGGCTTTTGTGAAGATCGTGCGCGCCGAGCTCGAAGAGCTAATGGGCGCGGCCAACGAAGACCTCGATCTGCATGCGCTGCCGCCTGCTGTAGTGTTGATGGCTGGCCTGCAAGGTGCTGGTAAAACCACCACTGTCGCCAAGCTGGCGCGCTTTCTTAAAGAGCGCAAAAAGAAAAGCGTTTTAGTGGTGTCGGCGGATGTCTATCGCCCGGCCGCTATTAAGCAGCTTGAAACTTTAGCTGGCGAAGTTGGGGTAAGTTTCTTTGCCTCAGACATCAGCCAGCAGCCGGTTGCTATCGCCTTGGCGGCTATTAATGAAGCACGGCTTAAATTTATTGATGTAGTCATCGTCGATACTGCCGGACGTTTGGCCATTGATGCCGAAATGATGGCCGAGATTCAAGCCCTGCACGCGGCGGTTAATCCGGTCGAAACCCTGTTCGTGGTCGATGCTATGACCGGTCAGGACGCCGCCAATACCGCCAAAGCCTTTGCTGATGCTTTGCCGTTGACGGGCGTAGTGTTGACTAAGGTCGACGGTGATGCGCGCGGTGGTGCGGCGCTCTCGGTGCGAGCGATTACCGGCAAGCCGATTAAGTTTATCGGTATGGGCGAAAAGGTTGATGCGCTTGAGCCCTTCCATCCTGATCGGATTGCCTCGCGCATCCTCGGCATGGGCGACGTGCTCAGTCTGATCGAACAGGCCGAAAGCACTCTTGATCGTGACAAGGCTGACAAGCTGGCGAAAAAGCTGAAGAAAGGCAAAGGCTTCGATTTAGAAGATTTTCGCGATCAGTTGCAGCAGATGAAAAATATGGGCGGCCTTAGCGGCTTGATGGACAAACTACCGAATATGGGTGGTGTCAATCTGGCGCAAATGGGTGGCGCTCAAGGCGTAGCCGAAAAACAGTTTAAGCAAATGGAAGCCATCATCAATTCGATGACGCCGTTGGAGCGTCGCGACCCTGAGGTGATCAGTGGTTCGCGTAAGCGCCGTATCGCCATGGGCTCTGGAACTCAGGTGCAAGATATTGGCCGCTTGATCAAGCAGCACAAGCAAATGCAGAAGATGATGAAGAAGTTCACCGCCAAGGGCGGTATGGCGAAAATGATGCGCGGTATGGGCGGAATGTTACCCGGCGGCGGCATGCCAAGAATTTGAGTGTGAGCCGGCAAGCCTGCTTTGCAGGGCGCGCCGGCTGATGTAAGTGCTCGAATAGCACATAAGTAACTGTGCTTTTTACTTATGTGTTGAATTTAATCCGCGCAATCCTTAGAATGTGCGGCCTTTCGGGCCCAGTGCCCAGTGTGCAATTTTAGTTTTGCAGCACCGACTACAGGAACGATGTTGATATGGTAACTATTCGTCTTGCCCGTGGCGGCTCTAAGAAGCGCCCGTTTTATCACCTGACCGTGACCAACAGCCGCAATGCGCGCGATGGTCGTTTTGTTGAGCGTATTGGTTTTTTCAATCCGGTCGCAGCTGGTGGTGAAGTGCGTCTTTCAGTCGACCAAGAGCGCGCTACATACTGGCTGAGCCAGGGTGCTCAGCCATCTGATCGCGCCGCACAGTTGTTGAAGGAAGCTGCTAAGGCTGTGGCCTGAGCAGTATGACCACGTCCACCACAGCCGCCGATGACTATCTAGTTATTGGCAAGATTTTTTCGGTTCACGGTGTTCGTGGTGAAGTGAAGGTTTATTCCTTTACTGATCCAATTGACAACCTGCTGGATTATCCAAGCTGGACGCTTCGGCGTAATGGCGAGGTTCGACAGGTTGAGCTGGCTAGCGGGCGCTTGCAGAATAAAGTGCTCGTGGCAAAGCTGAAGGGGCTCGATGATCGTGAAGAAGCACGTCTTCTCGCGGGATTTGAAATTTGTGTGCTCCGCAGCTTGCTTCCAGATCTGACCGACGGTGAGTACTACTGGTACCAGCTGGAAGGTCTGAAGGTGATTGATCAGCTCGGGCAATTGCTCGGCACTGTGCATCACTTATTGGAAACCGGCGCTAACGATGTAATGGTGGTTAAGGCCTGTACAGGCAGTCTGGATGATCGCGAACGCTTATTGCCCTATACAGAGCAGTGCGTGTTGGCAGTCGATCTTGCGGCTGGCGAGATGCGGGTGGAATGGGATGCAGACTTCTAAGCAATTGGGTTAGTACGAAACATGGCTGGCCTACGCATAGAAGTTATAACCCTGTTCCCGGAAATGTTTTCCGCCATCAGTGAATATGGCATTACCAGTCGCGCGGTCAAACAGGGGTTGATGCAATTGACCTGCTGGAATCCGCGAGCCTACACCGAAGATCGACACCATACGGTGGATGATCGACCTTTTGGTGGTGGTCCGGGCATGGTGATGAAGATCAAACCCCTGCAGGATGCCTTGGCTGATGCCAAGCAAGCTGTCGGTGGTAAGGTCAAAGTGATTTACCTTTCGCCGCAAGGTCGTCAACTTAATCAGTCGGCGGTACGCGAGTTGGCGCAAGAGGAGGCTTTAATCCTCATCGCTGGCCGCTACGAAGGTGTTGACGAGCGCTTTATTGAGGCGCATGTCGACGAAGAATGGTCGATTGGTGATTATGTCCTTTCCGGCGGTGAGCTGCCGGCGATGGTACTGATCGATGCGGTAACGCGGTTGTTGCCTGGTGCATTAGGCCACGCGGATTCCGCCGAGGAGGACTCGTTTACGGACGGCCTGCTCGACTGTCCACATTACACTCGTCCGGAGGTGTATGCGGACAAACGTGTTCCATCAGTGTTGCTTAGCGGCAACCACGAACACATCCGGCGATGGCGTTTACAGCAGTCCCTTGGTCGGACTTATGAGCGTCGCGTCGATCTTCTGGAAAGCCGCTCGCTTTCTGGAGAAGAGAAAAAGCTGTTGGCGGAATACCTTCGCCAGCGGGACGATAGCTAACGTATCGATGGTCGGCGTTTTCGCCAACCTTAGGAGCACAGTATGACTAACAAGATTATTCAGCAGATCGAAGCTGAGCAGATGGGCAAAGTTCTTCCGCCATTCGCACCAGGTGACACTGTCATCGTTCAGGTGAAAGTGAAGGAAGGCGACCGTCAGCGTCTGCAGGCATTCGAAGGCGTAGTTATTGCCAAGCGTAACCGTGGTCTGAACAGTGCTTTCACTGTTCGTAAGATCTCCAACGGTGTTGGCGTTGAGCGTACTTTCCAAACCTACAGCCCGATCGTAGAAAGCCTGAGCGTTAAGCGTCGCGGTGACGTGCGTAAAGCCAAGCTGTACTACCTTCGTGACCTGTCGGGTAAGGCAGCACGTATCAAGGAAAAGCTGGCTTAATTGCAGCTCTCCTAAAAAAGCAGCCTTCGGGCTGCTTTTTTTTGCGTAAATTTTCTCTGCTTAGGGCGTCTGGGCGTTGGGTACGGGCAGTTGAGTATATTCAAGGCCTAAAAAAGGCTATGTACCCGTGACGTGTTGAGCGCAAAACGTAGGGTGGGCTTTAGCCCACCAAGGCTCTACCCCGCTCTGGTGGGCTAAAGCCCACCCTACAAAATAGCGCCTGCAACACATAACTAGGACATAGCCTAAAAAACGCCCAGGCGGGCGTTTTTAGGGTGTAGCGGGGGTTAGTGCAGGCTGATACGTAGCGAGGCCTGTGACAGGTCAATATCTTGCATGACGATGCTGCCAAAGCTTTGCCCAGGATTGGCGCCAGCAATGCGGATGTTGTCGAAGCGTAACTCGCCAATCGAACTGGGTAAGCGCACGTTAATCGAGCCATCAGCGTTGATAATGGAGGTCATTTTGCTGGTGTCGTATTGAACGTTTTTCATGGAGGTTTCTGCTTGCAAGCTGTCCAGTACCGGCAGAACCAGCTTGGCCAGTTGACCTGCGGTATCTACGCCGTCATCGCTCCCGGCCTTGGCAAAAATACCTTGCAGTACATCATTTAAACCTTGCGCGCTGACACCGCTCAGCTCGTCATCGCTGAGTGCCTGCATGCC
>JBBKVZ010000484.1:0-4035 GCA_037968715.1 Pseudomonas sp. | reverse complement strand
GGCATGGCCGAGCACAGCGGTCGTTATGCACGCCTGGCTGAAGCCTTGTGCGGCGCCGGCTACGGTTTATATGCGCTGGACCAGCGGGGCCATGGCCGTACTGCCGATGAAGGCTCCTTGGGCCTCTACGCCGAAAAGGACGGCTGGAACAAAGTGGTGGGCGACCTCGCCAGCCTCAACCAGCATATAGGCCAACAGCAGCCGGGGCTGCCGATCATTCTGCTGGGCCACAGCATGGGCAGTTATATCGCGCAGGCATATTTAATGCAGCACAGCAGCAGCCTGCAGGGCGCGATTCTCTCTGGTTCAAATTACCAACCGGTAGCGCTTTATCGGCTGGCCAGCCTGATTGCCCGCTTCGAGTGTTGGCGTCAGGGACCAACGGGGCGAAGTGCACTACTAGATTTCCTGTCCTTTGGCTCATTCAACAAGGCCTTCAAACCCAATCGCACCGAGTCTGACTGGCTCAGTCGCGACCCGGTCGAAGTCGACAAATACATTAACGATCCACTCTGCGGGTTTCGTTGCACCAATCAATATTGGCTCGACTTTCTGGGCGGGTTGCAGCAAGTGACCCCGCGCGGCAGCCTGCTCCAAATCGACAGCAATCTGCCGCTGCTGATTATCGGCGGTGCCTGTGACCCAGTCAGCGATGGCAAGCGCCTGAAAGATCTGGCCAATGCGTTAAGCAATGCCGGCGCCAGCCAGTTGCAAGTTAATATTTACCCGCAAGCACGGCATGAACTGTTCAATGAAACCAATCGTGATGAGGTCACCGCCGACCTGATCAACTGGCTTGAACAGGCACAAACCAACAAGCGCAACTGCCTAACAACCGACAAGTCCACCCACAAGGAAACCGCATGAGCCTGGTTCAGAACTTCCCCTATGACGCACTTGAAGTCGGCCAAACCGCCAGCTTCAATAAAACTGTCGAAGAGCGAGACGTACAGTTATTTGCAGCGGCCTCTGGGGACTGCAACCCGGTGCATCTGGATGCAGAGTTCGCGGCCACCAGCATGTTTAAAGAGCGCATTGCCCATGGCATGTTTAGCGGTGCGTTAATTAGCGCGGCGATCGCCTGTCAATTACCTGGCCCCGGCACCATCTATCTGGGCCAAAGCTTGGAGTTCAGCCGGCCAGTGAAACTCGGCGATACCCTGACAGTGCGCTTGGAAGTGCTAGAAAAACTGCCCAAGGGCCGGGTAATCCTAGCCACCCGCGTATTTAACCAGCACGAAGAGTTGGTCGTTGACGGCCAAGCGAAAGTCTTGGCCCCGCGTGAATCACTCAGCATCGAACTGCCCGCTTTACCGACCATCAGTATCGGCTAAGCACACTCCAGACCTTGTACGCAGCAATCCTGCAGACAAGGTCTGCGCCAGCTCAAGCAAAAAAAAACCAATAAAAAAGGCGACCTAAGTCGCCTGAAATTGCCTTGTTGCCCTATTCAGCAAAGACTCAGCTTCACTTGATCTTCGCTGCTGCCTTGACCTTGTGCGAATCTTTCCAAATGAAATAGCTGAAGCCCGCTAAAAAGGCGACCATCAGTCCGACGGTGCCGATACCTGCAATAACTACTACGTCGACAAACATGGCCGCATCCTCGCTTGCTCAAACCCAAAATTGGATAACTGCAAGGTAGCCCTCAAGCGCACGCCAATAATTGATCCTGATCAATACCGCGCATCTGCAAATTCGCGACCGTGAAAAGCCCTGATCCAGATCAACAAAAACCAGCCCTCAGCGTTTTTTCGGTTTGTTCTTGGCTTTGCTTTTTACCTTGCCCAACGGCAAAGCTTGGGCAAACGCCTCGCGCACCTCGAGCAAGCGTTTCTCATGTTGGTCGTGTATACGCTTACCGCGCTCGCCCGCCAGATCAACCACGTTGTCATCGCTCATTACTGCAAAATCCGTCGAAAAGTGAGATTCAGGCGCGGTGCGCAGAGGCTGCGCGTCTTCGCCACTTGATGTTGCCAATGATGCTGGGTTGCACCGGCCATGACCAGCAGCGAGCCGTGGGTCAACGACAGCGAATACTCAATTCGGCTGGCGCCCCGACGGCGCAGATCAAAACGCCGCTCGCCACCTAAGCTCAATGAGGCTATTGGCGGATTACGGCCCAGTTCAGCCTCATCATCACTGTGCCAGCCCATCGAGTCTTGCCCGTTACGGTAGTAATTAAGCAACAAGCCATTGAACGACTGCCCGCTAGCCGCCTCAACCATCGCGCGAATACGTGCCAGTAAAGGTGTCCACGCCAAAGGCCGATGGCTCAAGCCCGCGTAGCCATAACTCACCCCGCTATCAGCATACCAAGCCACTAACCGCGGCGTCGGATGGTAACGCCCGTGCACGAAAACTTGCGGTTGCTGCCAGGGTGTTTGCGCCTGCAGGTCGCACAACCACTGATCGGCGATAGAGCCTTGTAACCAGTGCGGGTCAAAGTGCACCTCGGCGTCGGGTAACGGCAGGGTTAGATCAGCAAATAAGCTCACCGTTAAACCTCGATATCGACCCATAAGCCCTGGCGCGGCAATTCATCCAAAATTTCCTGATCTTCTGCAGCAACCTCTCCCTCGGCCAGTTGTTCGGCGCTATAACCATGCCGACGCTGGCGACGGCGCTGCTCTTGGCGCAATAACTCGGCAGTTTCTTGCGGATGGCGTTTATCCAGACTGATTGCACTTTCTTCGGCGCTGGCCTGCACCGGCGTTACCGGCGGAATATCCGGGCGCACCTTGACTACATCCTGCTGAGAGGTCACGGGGGACAGCCCGGGGGGAATCGGTGGCAACATAAAAAATGCTCTTCACATCCTTTGATAAGAACGTCGGCCGCTCAGCGCACAACTTAAACCTTATGCAAACAGGCTAACTACACTTTTGAGCCACAACCAATCGACAAGTGCCGTCGCCCTACGCACGGCGTTCCGTTAACATAGCCGGCTTTTTCACAGCGGGAGACAGGCATGGCGCAGTATCAACCGGGGCAACGCTGGATCAGTGATAGCGAAGCCGAATTGGGGCTTGGCACCGTACTGTCCGAAGATGGCCGGTTACTCACCGTACTCTACCCGGCAACCGGCGAAACCCGCCAGTACGCGACCCGCAATGCACCACTTACCCGTGTACGTTTCTCACCGGGCGATGACATTACCCACTTTGAGAACTGGAAACTCACCGTCCAAGAAGTGGATGACGTTGACGGTTTGTTGGTTTATCACGGTTTGAATGCTCAGCACCAGCCGGTCACGATGCCAGAGACCCAGCTGTCCAATTTTATTCAGTTCCGCCTAGCCAGTGACCGTCTGTTTGCCGGGCAAATTGACCCGCTGCCGTGGTTTCGCCTGCGCTACCAAACGCTGGGGCACAACAGCCGATTACTGCAGTCTTCTCTCTGGGGCTTGGGCGGCGCCCGTGCGCAGCCGATCGCACACCAACTGCACATTGCCCGCGAAGTCGCTGACCGCAGCGCTCCACGGGTATTGCTGGCCGACGAAGTGGGCCTGGGTAAAACCATCGAGGCTGGCCTGGTGATTCATCGGCAAATACTCTCAGGCCGCGCCAGTCGCGTGCTGATTGTGGTGCCAGAAAACCTTCAGCATCAGTGGCTGGTGGAAATGCGCCGGCGCTTTAATCTGCAAGTCGCCTTGTTCGATCGCGAACGTTGCGCCGAAAGTGATGCCGATAATCCGTTCGAAGACACCCAACTGGCGCTGGTGGCGCTGGAGTGGCTGGTCGACGACGAAAAAGCCCAGGACTACCTCTTAGCTGCCGACTGGGACTTACTGGTGGTCGACGAAGCCCACCACTTGGTTTGGCATCAAGAAAAAGCCAGCGCCGAATACGACCTGATCGAGCGCCTGGCACGGCAAATCGCTGGCGTGCTGCTGCTCACCGCCACGCCAGAGCAACTCGGTCTAGACAGTCACTTTGCACGCTTGCGTTTGCTCGACCCGGATCGCTTCCATGACCTGGCCGCGTTTCGCGCCGAAAGCGCGCAGTACCAACCCGTAGCCGAAGCCGTACAAGA
>JBBKVZ010000483.1:0-3064 GCA_037968715.1 Pseudomonas sp. | reverse complement strand
AAGCCCACCCTACAAAAACGGTCTACACCCGCTAACGGCTACATAGCCTGGTATTGTCTGTAGGTAAGGCGACCGGGATTCTTGGGATCGAGCGCAGCGGTTCTGGCAAGGCGCTTTGTCGCAGGTAGTACGATTTTGTACGCCAAGACAAAGCAACGCAGTTAGAACGATTCCAAGGATTCCGGTTAGCCGCCAGTCATGCTCATGAAGCGGACTACCTGTACTTGCACTCGGGCATCGTAGAAGTGCGGTTCGGGCTTCAACCGCAGGGCCTCGATCAGCGCCCCACGCAGCATTGCTGAGTCGCCCGGATGGCGGCGCAGCAGGGCTTTTAAATCCAGCGCGCCGTCATGCCCTAAGCACAACACCAGTTGGCCGTCGGCCGTGACTCGCACACGGTTGCAGTCGCCACAAAAATTATTGCTGTGCGGTGAGATAAAGCCCACTCGAGTAGCGCTGCCAAGCACCTGCCAATAGCGCGAGGGGCCGCCAGTGCGGTGGCTGCTGGGCAATAGTTGAAAGCGCTGCTCGATATTCGCGCGCACTTCAGCGCTGCTGCACAGGCTGTGTTCGCGAGAATGGCTGGAAATGTTGCCGAGCGGCATTTCTTCGATAAAGCTGATGTCCAGTTGGCGCGCCACAGCAAAGGCCACCAAGGCCTGCACTTCATCGTCGTTGCGGCCCTTCTGCACCACGGCATTCAGTTTGATCTGGCTAAAGCCTTGCGCGCGCGCCACCTCAATACCGGCCAATACCTGCTCAAGCTGATCGCGGCGGGTGAAAGCGGCAAAGCGTTCGCGCTGCAAGGAATCGAGACTGATATTCAGGCGTTTAACCCCGGCGGCGCGCAGGCCGCTGGTCATGCTCGCCAGTTGCGAGCCGTTAGTGGTAATCGCCAGGTCGTCTAATTCGTGGCGCGCGCCCAGCCGGCCCAACAGGCTCAGCACGTTCTTGCGCACCAGCGGCTCGCCGCCAGTCACGCGAATGCGCTTAACCCCCAAACCGATAAAGGCATCGGCGACGGTATACAGTTCTTCGAGGCTGAGAATCTGTGCACGCGCAGCGAAGACCATGTCCTCGCTCATGCAGTAGGTGCAGCGAAAGTCGCAACGGTCGGTGACCGACAAACGCAGATAGCTGATACGTCGCCCGAAAGGGTCGAGCAATAGATTCTCTTGCATAAACAAGCCTGCCGCAGCACACCTCCGTAAAGGACACGGGGGACATGGACGGACAGCCAATAAAACAGAAATTTCATATTTTGTATACACAACAGTAGCCAATCTACTTAGTGAGACCAGCCAAGTCTGCCCACGCCCTAACTTGAGGCAGGGCAGGCCCGGTGCTAGCATGCCCGCGCAGGTGCGGCGCCCTTTGCGGCGCACGGCAAGAAGCCCGGGGGCTTATGAGCAGTATTCGCCAGCGCAACAAAGTGTTGATCCTGCGCGCAGCCAGTGAAGAGTTTGCCGATAAAGGTTTTGCCGCCGCCAAAACCAGCGACATCGCGGCCAAGGCCGGGGTGCCCAAGCCCAACGTGTACTACTACTTCAAGAGCAAAGAAAACCTCTACTGCGAAGTGCTCGAGAGCATCATCGAACCGCTGTTGCAGGCCTCCACACCGTTTAATCAGGCCGGCCAGCCGGCGCAAATTTTACGCGACTATATTCACGCCAAAATCCGTATTTCCCGCGACCTAGCCTATGCCTCCAAGGTATTTGCCAGCGAGATCATGCACGGCGCACCGCACCTCACCGCGCAACAAAGCGCCCAGCTAAATGCCCAAGCCAAACACAACATCGCCTGCATCCAAGGCTGGATCGACCAAGGCCTGATGGCCAAGGTCGACCCGAACCATTTGCTCTTCAGCATCTGGGCGGCCACGCAAACCTATGCCGACTTTGACTGGCAGATCTCCACCGTCACCGGCAAAACCAGCCTCGACGACGCCGACTACCAAGCCGCCGCCGACACCATCATTCGCCTGGTGCTCAAGGGCTGCGAAGTCGCCGAGTAACACCGCGCAGTTACGTTGATTGGCACGCGAAAGCGCTACTCGCGTAGGGTGTACTCGCCGCAGGCAGTACACCACGGCTACGCCACTGACATATCGAGGCACACGGCACAGTTGCGGTGGCGCTTGCGATGGCGGACTGTTCGCTGCGCTCCTGAGTCCGCCCTACGTCCGCCCAACGTCCAACGCCCAACGCCCAACGTCCATCCAATATCCGCCCAGCCAGGCAGCCAGCACACCTACCGGCGTTAGGCTTTAACCCGCATCGGCCTGTAAGCCGGCGGCCAAAATCCCTTTGATCGCACACTGCTCGTCGATGTCCGAGGTGTCGCCGCTGATGCCGATGGCGCCGATCACCACGTTGCCTCCATCACGAATCAGCACACCACCCGGCGCCGGAATCAGATTGCCGTGAGCCAGAGTATTCACCGCCGAAATAAAGCTCGGCCGTTGCTGGGCGTCCTCGCCAATCAAGCGTGAGGCTTTGCCCAACGCCACCGCCCCCCAAGCTTTGCCGATAGCAATTTGCGGGCGCAGCATGCTCGCGCCATCTTCACGCAGCAGGGTAATAAGGTGTCCGCCGGCGTCGAGCACGGCAATGGTCAAGGGTGCGGTAGCCATTAATCGTCCAGCTGCCAGCGCTTGCTGGCTGATGGTAGTGGCGGTTTGCAAGGTTAAAGCCGTCATATCTAGACCTTTTTATTGTAGTGAGGAACCGATTGCGGCCTGCCTCAAGCGAACTGCGCCGCGCCAAAAATAGCCGCGCAACCGGGGCATAAGCCAAAGCATGCAGCCAATATCTCACCGAATACAAAAAATACAATAAAAATATACAATTAATAGCTTTATTGTATACAAAAACAAAAACAACAAGATTAGAGCTCAGCACTCACGGCTAAAACGCTCGTTTTAAAAGAATTTCTCGCCCAGCGTCGTCACCCAATAAAAATTCTTGACCTGTAAGTCACATGCTGAATAGAATTCAGACCAGCAAACTGTATACAATCCAAGAATAAAAGAGGCACAACTACATGGCCAGAATGAGAGCAATCG
>JBBKVZ010000482.1:0-12037 GCA_037968715.1 Pseudomonas sp. | reverse complement strand
TTTTCTGGCGGGTAGCAAAGGTTTGGTGGCCGGGCTGGTTACCTGCTCAGGGGCCCTGTTTGTGGGGGCTCAGATTCCAGCTTTCGCGGTGCTTGGCCCAACCCTGATCCTGGGGTTTCTGGGCTATGGCATTAGCTTGGTTGTGGGTATATTGGCTCTTCGCGGGCTCGGTACCGCACGCACCGGGGCGTACTTTTCGACCGCACCGGTTTGGGGGGCGGCCATTGCCCTGTTGGTTCTCAATGAGCCGGTGTCTTTGACGTTTTGGGCGGCAGCCGGATTAATGGCCATTGGCGTGTGGATTCATCTCACCGAAAGCCATGCACACGAGCATCAGCACGACCCGCTCACGCACGGGCATCGCCACGTGCACGATGAGCATCATCAACATGAGCATTCATTTGCATGCAAGCAAACAGAGCCGCACAGCCATGTCCATGAGCATGCTCCGCTCAAGCACAACCATCCGCACTTCCCGGATATTCATCACCGGCATAAGCACTAGCGCTGGGTGCGCCAGGTTATTCGCAGCCTCGCGGCTATTGCTTAACTGGGTGCAGCAGGCGGCACTGAACAGAAGTATGCCAAGCGCTTGATTGCCACTTTTTCGACTCAAGCACAGTTATTACTTCAAGCAAAGTGGATGACATGCGCCTTGCTGCTGACCAGCATCTCGTCTTGGGCGAAGCCATGGCCAGGATCGTAACGCCAATTATTCTCTCTCAAACGGACTAAGCAACAGCTCAAGTCTTTACCCTGAGAAAAAGGGGATGTTTATATTTTTGCTAACGACTGCCTCGGGGCGCCGGCTACCCGGCGTGACTGGCCGAGATAGAACAGAAGCAGACGTTTATAGGGCATTAAATAAATCTGCACCCTTGGCTCTAATTTGGCAGAAAGTCGTCACGCCGATAAACGAGTTGTCAGATCATCCAATAACCACCGACCTGCAATTCCCAGTTCGCGGTTTTCCATGTGCGCCGCATAGATGGTAACGGTGCTGGGGGAGCTGGTGAGTTCCAAGGCAAGCTTAAGCGCAACGAGTCGCCCTGCTGCAATATGATCTGCGATCAAATGCTCTGGCATTCGGCACCATCCAAATCCTGCAAGCAGGAAATCCAGTCGTCGCCCCAAGTCGGCAAATCGCCATAACGCACCACCTGCCAAGCCATAGCTAGGACCGTCAGGATCAATTGGATCCGAGAGTACCAGTTGTACAAATTGCTCAAGGTCTGCACGCGTTACAGCACGATCCAGCAACGCAAGCGGATGCTGCGCAGAAACAACTGGCGTAAGGCCAACAGCTAGCAGTGGAAAGGCTGCAATATCATTCGGCACTGCTGGAAGCAGCAAACAAAGTGCCAGCGCCGCATCGCCGCTGCGAATACGGCGTTCCGCGCCGCCCAGACCTTCGGTTGAGAAGGTAACCGATAAGTGCGTGAAGGTTTCACGCAGCGCGCGCAGGCTTTCAATGAGCGGCGCGGTTGGTACTAGAGGATCAATTGCCAAGGCCAGCTCTGGCTCGATACCCGCATAAGTACTGGCAGCAATCGCTTCAAACTGTGCGGCACTTGCCAGCACCAGCCGCGCTTGAGCGACCAGAACACGGCCAATATCAGTGAGACGGGGTCGGTGGCCACTACGGTCGAAGAGCTGGACCCCCTGCATGTTTTCAAGCGTCGCGACTGACTGACTTATGGCCGATTGTACGCGGCGCAACTCACGTCCCGTAGCCGAGAAGCTACCCGTGTCGGCGATCGTTACTAGAACACGCAACTGATCGAGACTAAGATTTCCAATCATTATTAATCACTTAAACAGATAGACATCATCATATTTTAATCACTTCTGGTGAAAGTTTGAATAACTTAGATTGTGTGAACCGCAGCTGAATCCAGCAACCCAAAGCCCGCTTTCAGCTTGCAATCCTCGCAAACCACCAGGAGAGTTTCCCATGTCGACACTTCTTGTTATCGAGACCAGCCCACGAGGCGATTTTTCGATCTCTCGTAACCTTACCCATCGCTTTGTTAAGGCGTGGCAAACGGCTCACCCTGCTGGCGCGGTAGTTCAGCGCGAACTGCTGAGCAGCAAACTTCCTTTCGTCAATGAGTCGTGGCTGCAGGCTTACTTTACGCCGCCTGATCAACACTCGAGCGCAATGAAAGATATCCTGCAGCTCTCCAACGAGCTTGTGGCAGAGCTGCTTGCAGCTGACCATTTGGTGATTGCAACACCTGTCTACAACTACAACATTCCAGCTGTTCTCAAAGCTTGGGTAGATCACATCGTGCGCAAGGGTATAACTCTAGGTCATGATGGCAACGGCCTTGTACTTGGCAAGAGAGCAACCGTGTTACTAGCCTCTGGCGGCATTTACACAGCAGGCTCGCCTATTCAGGATCGTGACATCGCCACTCAATATCTGCGCCTTATTTTGAACGTTATTGGAATATACGACGTTACGTTCATAGCTGCGGGAGGCGCCAAAGCGGTGGACCTTGGCGAAGTAGGCCGCGACGATTTCTTGAACAAATTTGATGATCAGATTGAACTTGCAAGCCAGTACCCATAATTCGGCATGAGCAAAAAGCAGACTATTTTCCCACTTCGCAAGCTCGTTTTGGTCGCGTGCCAGCGGATGTGACATTTCGATGTCGGCCAGTCCGATCGTGAAATATATGCACAACTAATCCGTTGCTTTCTGCTCATCCGCAACCCGACGAATGACCCGGCTGGCTTTCGACGAATCCGACACTGTGTCCTAGCCTTGGATGTGGCTTCGACGAGGAAACTCGTCTGTGGCCAAAATCATGGATACGAGACGGACAAGGAACACAGGAAGTTGGTGGTCACCCCAATGGTGTAGCACAGGAAAAAATGGGCATGTAATCGCCCCCGGTAGTTGTGCGCAAGGTGCAACCTGATTTATTTCCCCAAACCTTCCCTGCTGAATCTGACCCGAGTCAGAACTACGGCTGATGCCCTGGCGCGACACAGCGGATTTTGCATGCTTGGTATCCATTCCACACGATGAGAGGGATAGCTTTCATGGACTTATGATCTGCGCCATGTTCAGCGAGAAACACCCTCGACCGCCAAATTTAAGGGAATAAACTCATGACCTACTCACTCCCCCCGTCAGACGACGACCAGCCCTTCGTGCCCAACGGAGAAACGCTTGCCCCGCGTGAGGGCAGCCAGGTGCTGCCTGATGGCAAGTGGTACAACCTAAAGTTCAATTACGTCGACACCAACAACAAGTTGCAGAGCGGGTACGCCTACTTCGTGGGCACCGAGGCGAGCTGGCAGTATTGGGATTACATTTGTGCCACACCCTCCAATGGCCCTCTCGCTAAATTCAAGAAAGTTTCTTCCGAAGACAGTCGAATGCACCTGCAAACTCAAGATGGCAACTATCTGTCATGTCGGGCGGCTCCACGGTTATGGTTGTACCGATCCTCGGCGTACCCTGTTGGCTGGGAGATCGTCGGAGGTAAGTTATTCACTGACTATCACTCCGGACCGGTCGGCGCCGTCTACCATGGTGTGATGGTTCCGCAGACCTACTACATGTGCGTCGGTGGGCCCGAGTTAACGAACTGCGAATGGGTCGAAGCCACCGACTAACGGTCGTAGCACAAGGGTCGAGAACCGTGGAAAACGGTGCTCGATCCGCTGCTCATGCGGGCTGCGCGATCAGCATACGGTCCGCGACCGCGTTGAGCTGTGTGCAGCCGGCCGGTTGCCAAACGTAACCAGACTAATCGCCTGCAAAGTAATGCCCGAACCGAATGCATACCCACGGCCTGACGAAGTGCCAGCGGGCTATCCAGCCCGTCCAATTACACCGCGCGCCACAGCTCTGCGGGTTTTTACCGCGGTTTGCCTGGCGCACAGGTGCATGGCCGGCGCCTCTGCACAAGAGCACATTGATGCCGCGTCTCGGCGCATTGGCCACCCGAAATCTGGTGCTGATGCTTTATCGGGCCTACAGCCAGACCAATGCCCGGCAGGCTGGTAAAGTGCAGCTAATTCGCCCCTCTGGCGAGCCATCGCAAGGACCGCCATGCCCACCCTAAACCGCAGTGAAGCCCAACAACGCGCCGACGATATTGGCGTGTTTAACCGTGAGTTAGCCCGCCTAGAAACCGCGCAGGTGTTACAACTCAACGAGCTGCAACGCAGCAGTCTGGCGGCCCACCAGCAGGGCTTGTTGGCGCAGTATCGCGCGGCTTTCGATATCGACCAAAACAGCCAAGCGCGGCAATTGTCGTTGGGCATGCGCATCGCCTCTTTTCTCGGTGCGCTGGCTTTGGCGGCCAGTGTGTTTTTTCTGTTTTATCAATTTTGGGGGCTGTTTGGCGAAGTGGCTCAAGTGGCCATTTTGCTCGGCGCCAGCCTCGGCTCATGCGCCCTGACCCTCGTGGTACGAAGCCGCGACAGCTCCGGTTACTTCAGCAAGCTGGCGGCCTTGGTGGCCTTTGCCTGCTTTGTGCTGAATATCGTCATGCTCGGGCAAATCTTCAATATCACCCCGTCCGACAAAGCCCTGCTGCCGTGGGCCGCCTATGCCCTGCTGCTGGCGTATGCCACCGAGGCGCGGGTGTTGCTGGTGGCGGGCATTCTCTGCCTGTTGGCATTTATCGCGGCACGCGTCGGCACCTGGGGCGGTATTTATTGGCTGGGTTTTGGCGAGCGCCCGGAGAACTTTTTGCCCGCGGCACTGCTGATGTTTGCCGTGCCGCTGGTGATTTCGCAGCGTCGTTTCGACGGCTTCGCCATGCTGTATAGGGTGTTTGCCTTGCTCGCGCTGTTTCTGCCGATGCTGGTATTGGCTCACTGGGGCGACGGCAGCTATTTGGACTATCCGTCCAGCGCTATTGAGGCGGCGTATCAGCTGCTCGGTTTTATCGTCGCCGCTGCCGTGATCTGGCTCGGCGTGCGCCGCGACTGGTCAGACGTGGTGAATACCGGGCTGAGCTTTTTTGTGATCTTCCTCTACACCAAGCTGTTTGACTGGTGGTGGCAGAGCATGCCCAAGTACCTGTTCTTCTTGCTGCTGGGCCTGAGCGCGGTATTGATTTTGCTAATTCTGCGCCGATTGCGCAGCGCCAATGGCTTGCTGGCCGGGAGTGCCCAATGAACTGGACTTATCGCCACACCCTGTTCGCGGGCCTCGGCTTGATTGTGTTGGTGAATGCCATTGCTCTGGGCGGTGTCGCTTGGAACCGCAGCGAACCGGCCGACAGCCGCTTACAACTGTCCGAGCGCGAGCTGAGTACCAGCTACACATACGGGCAGCAAGAAAACAGCGGCATCGCCCTGCGCTTGGCTTACCGCTGGCCCGAGGCGCAAGCCAATGACTACAGTGGCATGCGCAACAAGCAACTGAGCCCGGCGAAAATGGCTGAGCTGGGTTTTGAGGTGCCGAGCGAACTGAATGCAGCGTCGGTGCGCCGTTATCGCCGGCAACTCGACCGCGATGCTTTGCTGGTGTTGGAATTTAACGGCCCGCTCTATCAACAGCAGTTGCAGCGCGCCGAGCAGCGGCTGAGCAAAAGCACCGCCGACCTAGCCGCCCTACCCACTCATAAAGCGCTGCGCGAAACGCAGCAAAACGCCCGCACCGCGCTGCAACGCGAGCAAACCCGCGAGAGTCGCCTGCTGGTGATTGATGCGGGGCAAAACCTGCAACAACTGCGCGCCCGTTATCCCGACCGCCAGCGCTACGCCATCTTGCGCGGCCAGATCAGCCCTTGGGGCTGGAGCGATGACGGCAGTTGGCAACTGGGCGGCTCGGCGCAAATCCCGGTGGCCAACAACATCAACCTGCCACAGCGCTGGCATCAGCTGTTCGCCAAGTTGCCGCGCCGCCAAGAAGTGGCCGGCTTTGCCCATTCGGGTGGCGACAAACTGTTTAACGCCGAGCTGCTCTTCGGCCAACGCCTAGAGCCATGGCTTGTGCAATTTCAGGCCGGGCAACCTTAAACAGCCCACGCCAGCAGGCCGCACACTGCCATGTGCCAGCAGCGGCCCGCCATCGTCAGCCAACGACTACGCTGTAGGCACATAAGGAGAGCGCCATGAACGAGCAACCCCCTAGCCCACCGACCTTTTGGCAGATGCTGCACAGCGTTTTGGCCGCCGCTTTTGGCGTACAAAGCGGCAAGAATCGGGCGCGCGACTTTAGCCAAGGCAAGCCCGGCCAGTTCATCGCCATCGGCTTAGTGTTTACCCTGCTGTTCGTGTTGCTGCTGGTGGTGGTGGTTAAGTTGGTGTTGTATCTGGCCGGGGTTTAAAGGCCTTTTTGGCTAGCAGCGAGCCACGCTTAGCGCCTGCTAGCGACCGCGCGTGCGGGGGCTTGCTTAACCGCGCTAGGCGCTTGGCCGCCGAGCATTGATAATCGCTTTGCACACTCATCACATAAGCGATGCACAAACCGCATGAATGATCTTCGCCAACTGCGCCACTTTGTGGCCCTCGTCGAGCATGGCCACTTCGCTCGCGCAGCCGATGCCGTGCATCTCAGCCAACCGGCCTTGAGCCGCAGCATTCAGGCGCTAGAAGCCAACTTAGGTTGCAGCCTGCTCGACCGGCAAAGCCGGGGCATTCGCCTGACTGCCCATGGCGACTTAGTTCTGGAACATGCCCGTCGCCTGTTGGCTGGCAGTTTGGCGCTGGGTAATGCGGTCAGCCAGCTGGGCAATTTGCAAACCGGCGAGCTACGCCTAGGGGCTGGCCCCTATCCGGCGGCACGTTTGGTGCCGCGCGCCATTGGCCAATTCGCCCGCAGCTATCCACGGGTGCGCGTGCATTTACAAATCGATAACTGGGAAAGCCTGCATCAGCGCCTGCTCAACGAAAACATCGAGTTGTTTGTGGCCGACACCCGCGAACTGCAGGGTGATGAGCGCCTGAATATCATTGCCTTGCAGCAATCTCCCGGGGTGATTTTTTGCCGGCCCGGACACCCACTGCTCAGCCGTAATCCGCCCAGCTTGCTAGACCTGCAGGACTATCCATTAGCCGGCACACACCTACCCAAAGAGGTGGCCAGCGACCTGCAAAGCCTGAGCAACAGCGAACAGATATTGGGTATCGAGTGCGACAACTTTATGGTGCTCAAGGCCTTGGTGGCCGACAGCGACGTACTCAGTATGGCGCCCTGGGATGTAGTGGCCGCCGAGATCGCGAGCGGGCAGCTGGCCTTACTGCACGTACACGACAGGGCCTTGCAGCACTCCGCCTATGGTGTGGTTAGCCGCGCCGGGCACAGCCTGTCACCGGCAGCTAGCCAATGGCAAAGCGTGTTGCTGGCGCTAGACCAGCAACCGGTCGCACCTTTGCCCCAGCAATAGCCGTCGACCCGCGCCAGCGGCAACAGGCGGCGCGGGCTTTATAGCTCGTAGAGGAAGGCATCATCCAGCTGATCGGGGGCGCTAATGGTGCTGTTTAAGTCCTTAATCAGGCCGTTTTCTAGACCATAGATCCAGCCATGCACGGTCAGCTCTTTGCCGCGCATCCAGGCGTTTTGCACGATGGTGGTGTGGCAGACATTGCGCACTTGGCGCTGCACATTCAGCTCACAAAGACGATTGACCCGCTGCTCGTCGTTCATGCCCTCAAACTCCGGCAGGTTCTGGTGATACAGCGCCTTGATGGCGCGCAGCCAGTTGTCGATCAGCCCTAACGCCTGATGGCTGATGGCCGCTCGCACGCCGCCACAGCCATAGTGACCGCAAACAATTACATGCTTAACCTGCAACACATCCACTGCGTATTGCAGTACGGAGAGCATATTCATATCGGTGGCCACCACCATATTGGCCACGTTACGGTGCACGAATAACTCGCCGGGCATCATCCCGACCACTTCGTTGGCCGGCACCCGGCTGTCAGAACAGCCGATCCACAAAAACTCCGGGCGCTGTTGCGCAGCTAGGCGTTTAAAAAACTCAGGATCGCGAGCATTCAGCGACTCCGACCAGAACCGGTTGTTCTCCAGTAGCTTGTTCAACTGCATAAACCAACGCTCCTACCTAATGCCACTGTCAGCGTTTAGGCACTGCTGTGCCTCTGTCTCGCTCGCCTGTTCAGGCTTATAGATTGCCGGCTGGCACTGTCGCTCAGTATCGCTACGCCCGCCAGTACGACCTTGATTATGGTCAAGGTCAAGTGCCTGTCACAGTCACCAAACTGTAACCCGTTGATCGTTTGGAGAGGCCCCCATGCCCGACAGCACTCTGCCACTGGTGTACTCCTGCTCCGGTTGTTCCAACGTCGCGCAGTTGGCCAACACCTTGGCCCTGCGCTTGGATCGCCAAGGTCTGGCCGAAATGTCGTGCATTGCCGGCGTCGGTGGCCAGGTGCCGGCGTTGGTCAGTAAAGCCCTCAGCGGACGGCGCATTTTGGCCCTCGACGGCTGCCCTTTAGCGTGCGTCAAAGGTTGCCTGGCCCAGCATCAGATTGCGCCCGACCTGCACCTAATCCTCAGCGAGTCGGGCCTGCGCAAACGCTACGGCGAAGACTGTAGCCAAGCACAGCAAGAGGCGCTCTTTGTGCATATACACGCGCAGATGGCCGAGCTTATGCCGCTCCCACTCGCGAGCCCGCGCGGCCACAAATGCGCCAGCGACGCATGAACTGCGCACCACGAATTTGTTTTTTGTTTAATGAGGTAAGTCCCATGCACCCACTGAAACTGTCGTTATTGTCCTTGGCTATTGGCGCCGGGGTTAGCGGTCAAGTCTGCGCTGCTGAAGATTTCAGCAACCTGTTCACTCAAGGCACGCCGATTGTCGACGCCCGTTATCGCTATGAATACGTCGATCAAAACGCCGCCAAAGGTAAAGCCGCCCTCGACCAAGCCAACGCGCAAACCCTGCGCACCCGTTTGGGCTTTCAGACCGGCAAGTGGTTCGGCCTGTCGTCCTTGGTGGAAGCCGACAACGTCGCGCGCATTGGCAACGAGTCGTTTAACTCCACCCGCAACGGGCAAAAAGAATATTCGGTGGTGGCTGACCCGGACGGCACCGAGATCAACCAAGCCTTGCTGCGTTATGACCATAAATATGCCAGCGCGATCGCCGGTCGACAGCGCATCAACCTCGACAACCAGCGTTTTATCGGTAGCGTCGCTTGGCGGCAAAACGAGCAAACCTATGACGGCGGCTTAGTGCAGTTCAAACCGCTGGCCGGCCTGACTCTGACCGCCGCCTATATCGACAACATCAACACAGTCTTTGGCCCAGAGAACGGCAAGTACGACAACAAAACCAACCCCGCCAACATCGATGGCCACAGCCAACTGTTCAACGCCCAATACGTAGTGATGCCAGAACTGGTGGTGACCGGTTATGCCTACTTGCTGGATTTAGACAACATTGCCGTTGATAACAAGGCGGCAACCAGCGTCGGCACCTTGTCCAGCCAGACCACCGGCCTGCGTTTGAATGGCGCCATTGCCGGCTTCACCTACGCTGCTGAATACGCCCAGCAAAAAGACTACGCCGACAACCCGAACAACTTAGACAGCGACTACTACCTCGCTGAACTGGGCTACACCGTTGCCGGCGTGGGCCTCAAAGCCGGTTATGAAGTGCTCGGCGGCGGTGACGACGGCAGCAGCAAGGTCAACAACAGCAACCTTGCCTTCCAAACCCCACTGGCTACCAAACACGCCTTCCAGGGTTGGGCCGACGTGTTTCTGACCACTCCCGCCGACGGTATTGAGGACGCCTACTTCGGCGCTACAGCACCACTACTGGGCGGTACTGCGCAGGCGGTGTACCACGACTACTCCGCCCAACAAGGGGGTGACAACTACGGCGAAGAGCTCGACCTGTCCTACGGCCACCCAGTACCGGGCGTCAAAGGCTTAGTGGCTCTGGCCAAGTATGCCAACTACGACTCCGCCGACAACGCCGTGACCGTCGACACCGAGAAGTTCTGGCTGCAACTGCAATACAGCTATCTCTAGCCGCAATCGCAATCTCGGTGTGCTGACCGGCAACGGCTAAGTCGGCACACCCCGCCCACACTCAAACCACACATGCAGACCCGCTTGCCACTGCACACGCGGTAACGGGCGGGCCTGCGCGTGCATTTAAGGAAAACCTGCATGCGCCCCACACTGCTAGCCTCGGCACTGTTATTTTTATCCGCGTTGCTGTGCCTGCCCTGTTCGGCCAGCCTCAACGATGCACAAGCGGTTAACATCTCCGGTATGCAGCGCATGCTGAGCATGCGCATCGCCAAGAGTTATTTGATGCTCGCCAGCCAGATCCGCCCCGACATTGCCAACCAACAGCTCGATAGCAGCCTGGCGCTATTTGAGGACAATCAACAAGCGCTCAGCAGCTATGCACCAAGTGCGGCAATTAAAACTGCCCTAGAGCAAGACAAGCAACTTTGGCAACGCTACCGCAGCCTCGCGCTAAGCCCACCGACTCAAGCCGCAGCGAGCGAACTATTAGCCCTAGCCGAGCAATTATTGGCCCAGTGTGAGCAAACCGTTAGCTTGATCGAAGCCCACAGCGGCCAAGCTGACAACCAGCTGATTAACCGCAGCGGTCGGCAACGCATGCTCACTCAGCGCATCGCCATGCTGTATATCGCCCTCAGCTGGCGCCTGCCCGAGGCTAACTTGCGCGACAACTTCAGCCACAGCGTGGCCGAGTTCGATCAGGCCCTCAGCCAGTTGCAGCAGGCCCCGCAAAACAATAGCGAAATTAACGCGCTGTTAAATAAGGCGCAGGCGCAATGGCAGTTCTCGCGCAGTGGCTTTCAACTGTCGGAGAAAGACCGCTTTGTGCCAACGCTAATCAGCACCACCAGTGAGTCGCTGCTGCAACAAATGCAGACCCTGACCCAGGCCTACACCGAGTTAGCCAAAGCTTCAGCACCGTCTCGTTAGAGGTAGTGCCTCAGCGCAATGGGTATAGGCCGCCGCAAGTGCGAGAATGCACCCTAGCCTATGGCTGCAGTCGCAGCCGCCTACTCACCGTCTGGCAAGGATACTTCCCATGCAGGTACTCGATCGGCGCACCGCGCTGAAAATTCCGCCCCTGTGGCGCTTGGGTTTTCGACCTTTCTTCCTGGCCGGCAGTGGTTTTGCCGTGCTGGCCATCGGTCTGTGGATTTGCGCGCTAAACGGTCTGCTCGGCAGCTGGCAACCGGCGGGCGGCTGGCAGGCTTGGCATCGCCATGAGCTGCTGTTTGGCTTTGGCGTGGCGATCATCGCCGGCTTTTTACTCACCGCCGTACAAAACTGGACCGGCCAGCCCGGCCTAAGCGGTAAACCGCTGATGGCCATGACCGGCTTATGGCTGGCGGCGCGAATCGGCTGGCTGATCAATCTGCCGCTGCCCCTGCTGCTACCCCTAGAGGCGGCGTTCTTGTTTATTTTTGCCGGTTTAATGGCCGAACAACTATGGCGCGCCCGGCAGGCCAGCAACTACCCGATAGTCGCGGTATTGCTGCTGCTGGCCGCCGCCAACTGCTTATTGCTGTATGGCCTGGCTACAGCCGATGACGGCCTGCAACGTCAGGCCGCCTATGCCGCACTGTGGCTGGTAGCGACCTTGATGGGCCTGATCGGCGGGCGGGTGATTCCGTTTTTCACCCAGCGCGGTCTGCGCCGGATCGAGGGCGTTAAGGCTTGGGTATGGCTGGATAAAAGCTTGCTGGCCTGCGGGCTGATCTTGGCCGTGTTGTTTGCCAGCGGCTTGGCCCTGCAAGCAAACCCTTGGTTGGCGCTGCCCTTTGCCGCGTTCGGCCTAGGCCATTTAGTGCGCTTAGTGCGCTGGCATGACAAGGGTATCTGGCAGGTAGATTTACTCTGGTCGCTGCATCTGGCGTTTAGCTGGCTGGTGATCTCGGCGCTGGGTTTGGCGCTCTGGCAGCTGGGGCTGGTGTACAGCCCAAGCCCGGCACTGCATGCCCTGGCCATCGGCGCGATGGCCGGGTTGTTTCTGGCCATGATCGCCCGCGTCAGCCTCGGCCACACTGGCCGCGATCTGAAAACCCCCAAAGC
>JBBKVZ010000481.1:0-7516 GCA_037968715.1 Pseudomonas sp. | reverse complement strand
TGCTCGACGCTGCCGCCGGCTTGGGTGATTTCATAGGGCGCCATGGCCGCATCTCCGACAAACACCACTTTGTAGTCGGCGCCGTACTTGTGCAGCAGGTCGAGGGTGGAGAAGCGCTCGGAGGTGCGGCGCAGGTTGTTTTTCCACACCGACTCATACACACAATTGTGAAAGTAGTAATACTCAAGGTGTTTGAACTCGGTTTTACAGGCCGAGAACAGCTCTTCACAGACTTTCACGTGGGCATCCATAGAGCCGCCGATATCGAACAAAATCAGCAGTTTGACCTTGTTACGCCGCTCCGGGCGCATCTGAATATTCAGCAAACCGCCGTCTTTGGCGGTGTGGTCGATGGTGCCACCCAGATCAAACTCTTCCGCCGCGCCTTCGCGGGCAAATTTACGCAGGCGGCGCAGGGCGACTTTGATATTGCGAGTGCCCAGCTCTACTGAGTCGTCGAGGTTTTTGTAGTCGCGCTGGTCCCAGACTTTGACCGCTTTACCTTGGCGCTTGCCGGCATCACCGACACGGATGCCTTCCGGGTTATAGCCGCCGGAGCCGAACGGGCTGGTGCCGCCAGTGCCGACCCATTTATTACCGCCTGCGTGGCGCTCTTTTTGCTCTTCGAGGCGTTTCTTAAACTCCTCGATCAGCTTGTCGAGGCCGCCTAAGGACTGGATATTGGCCCGCTCTTCATCGGTCAGAAAACGCTCGAATTCTTTGCGCAGCCACTCATCGGGGATCAGCGCCTCAAGGTGCTCATTGAGGTTTTCCAGGCCCTTGAAGTAGGCGCCGAACGCGCGGTCGAACTTGTCGAAATGGCGCTCGTCCTTGACCAAAATAGTGCGCGCCAGAAAGTAGAACTCGTCCATGTCGGCGAACACCACGTTGTGTTTCAGCGCATTGATCAGGTCGAGCAGCTCGCGCACCGACACCGGAACCTTGGCGGCGCGCATTTCGTTAAACAGATTGAGCAGCATGAAAGCGCCCTCATGAATTCGTTGGTTCTAGAGCCCAGCGCCGCAGTTGGCAAGCATGCTGCCGTGACTCGGTACCAGGGCTCGCGAGCTAGAGCCAAGCAAGGCGAAACTGAGCCGAACAGCGCAGCGTACTGTTGTACGTGAGCATGTGAGGTGAGGTTTCAACGCTGCCTGGCCGACGCGCAGCAGCCCGACGTTATTACCGCGAGCCGCGGCGGCTCATAAACGCTAGGCGCTCAAGCAACATCACATCCTGCTCGTTCTTCACCAAGGCCCCGGCCAGTGGCGGGATGGCTTTGGTCGGATCGCGCTCGCGCCGTACCGCTTCGCCGATGTTGTCGGCCATCAGCAACTTCAGCCAATCGACCAGCTCGCTGGTGGAGGGCTTTTTCTTCAGGCCCGGTACCTTGCGCACGTCAAAGAACACGTCCAGCGCCTCAGCGACCAAGTCTTTCTTGATGTTTGGGTAGTGCACATCGACGATTTTTTGCAGGGTGGCGCGATCCGGGAAGGCGATGTAGTGGAAGAAGCAGCGACGCAAGAAGGCGTCTGGCAGCTCTTTTTCGTTGTTCGAGGTGATGATGATGATCGGTCGCTTAACCGCTTTGATGGTCTCGTCGGTCTCGTAAACGTAGAACTCCATCTTGTCGAGTTCTTGCAACAGGTCGTTAGGGAACTCGATGTCGGCCTTGTCGATTTCGTCGATCAGCAGAATGACCCGCTCCTCGGCCTCGAACGCCTCCCAAAGCTTGCCTTTTTTGATGTAGTTACGCACGTCGTCAACTTTGTCGGAGTCCAGCTGCGAGTCACGCAGACGGCTGACTGCATCGTACTCATACAGACCCTGGTGGGCCTTGGTGGTCGACTTGATGTGCCAGGTGATCAGGCGGGCGCCAAATGATTCGGCCAGCTGTTCGGCGAGCATGGTTTTGCCGGTGCCAGGCTCACCCTTAACCAGCAGCGGACGCTCCAAGGTAATGGCAGCGTTGACCGCCAGCTTGAGGTCGTCAGTGGCGACGTATGACTGGGTACCTTCAAATTTCATCAGAAACATCCTCAAGCGACGGGCCGCGGGAACGAAACCCGGCGGTGCAGTAATTGCAAACGCCAACTATAACGCGCAAGCCAAGGGCTGTGAACGCATAAGCGCCATTCAGTGACTGAATGGCGGCGCTACTTTTAGCTGTTTAGAGGCTGGACTAGCACCGCCCGTCCCCCTAGGCTTAAGCAACTTAAGGCCCCTAGCTTGGGGTTAGACTCGCAGAGGATTGGTCATGAGCCGCATTTTTACCGATAACGCCCAGAGCATCGGCAACACCCCGCTGGTACGGATCAACCGCTTGGGCCCCGCAGGCGTGACCATTTTGGCCAAGATCGAGGGGCGTAACCCGGCCTATTCGGTTAAATGCCGAATCGGTGCCAGCATGATCTGGGACGCCGAGCAGCGCGGTGTGCTGAAACCAGGCATGACCATTGTTGAACCGACTTCAGGCAATACCGGTATAGGTTTGGCTTTCGTGGCCGCGGCCAAGGGCTATAAGTTGATGCTGACCATGCCTGCGTCCATGAGTTTGGAGCGCCGTAAGGTGCTTAAAGGCTTGGGCGCCGAGTTGCTATTAACCGAGCCGGCTAAGGGCATGAAAGGCGCAATTGAAAAAGCCACGGATATCGCCAACAGCGATCCGGCCACTTACTTCTTGCCCCAGCAGTTTGAAAACCCGGCCAATCCGGCCATTCACGAGAGCACCACCGGCCCGGAGATTTGGAACGACACCGATGGCGCGGTCGATGTGTTGGTGTCAGGCGTCGGTACCGGCGGCACTATCACCGGCATCTCACGTTATATCAAACGCACAAAGGGCAAGGCGATTATCTCGGTGGCGGTCGAACCGGTGAACTCACCCGTGATTACTCAAGCCTTGGCGGGTGCCGAGATCAAGCCTGCGCCGCACAAGATTCAGGGCATTGGCGCTGGTTTTGTGCCGCAGAACCTCGATCTATCGATGGTCGACCGGGTTGAACTGGTCAGTGATGACGAGTCCAAGGCCATGGCTTTGCGTTTAATGCGCGAAGAGGGGATTCTCTGCGGGATTTCCTGCGGCGCGGCCATGGCGGCTGCGGTGCGCATTGCCGCCGAGCCGCAGATGCAGGGCAAAACAATCGTGGTTATTTTGCCGGATTCCGGCGAGCGTTACCTGTCGAGCATGCTGTTCGATGGGTTGTTTAGCGAACAGGAACTGACTCAGTGAGAAATGCGTTTTTTTGTACATTGGCCTTAGCCTTAAGCGGGACTGCGCACGCGGGCCCAACCGATGATTATTTGGCCGGTATGAAGGCGTTGGATAAGGGCCAGTTAGCTGAGGCGCAATACCTGCTGGAGCAGGCTGCCGTGGCTGGAATGCCTGCGGCGCAGTTTCACTTGGGTGAACTGCTACCCGGCCAGGATGGCGAGCGTTGGTTGCGCTCGGCGGTGCGTCAGGGCTCGATAGTGGCGGCCAATTCGTTGGCACAGCGTTATTACGACGATGCTCGCTACCGGCGCGCGGCGCAGTGCTGGCTGTTCTCGGCCAAACAAGGTAATAGTCAGGCGCAGTCGCGGCTGGGCGCTTTACAGGTGATCGGTTACGGTCTGCCGAAAGACCCTGTGCAGGCCTACGCGTGGTTGAATTTGGCCGCCAGTGCTGGTGATGCCGACGTGGTTGAGTTGCGCGACACCTTGACTGCGCAATTGGGCAAGGAGCGGCAAATGGCCGGCGAGGCGTTGTCGCGTAACTTGCTCAAACATCCGCCGATTTTGCCTGGCGAACCGGCTTGTGGTGAGTAACCTTTTGCTCGTCTAAGGTCGCTCAGTCTTGTGGCTGAGCGACCTGCTGCAGGGCAATGCTAGGCTTGAGTACCAAGTACACGGCTAAAACGATCAGCGAACCGCCATACAGATAGGCCCAAGATAGCGGCTCATCGAGTAGCAATACGCCCCAGAACACGCCAAACGGCGGAATCAAAAAAGTCACGGCCATGGATTTTAACGGGCCGATCTGACTGATCAGTTGAAAGTACAGCGCATAGGCAAATGCGGTACAGCCAAGCCCTAAAGCCAGTAACGCTAACCACACGTTAAGCCCGCCCCAGCTGGCCGGTGGCTGTGTGGCAATTGAATAAATAAACAGTGGTAAGAGCAGCGCAGTGGCCCCCAGCATGCTGCCAAAGGTGGCTAAACGGCTGTCGAGCCCTCCTTGTTGATCCAGCCAGCGGCGGGCCAGATAACCGGAAAACCCATAGCAGGTGGTCGCCAGCAAGCAGGCTAATGCGCCCCAGAGCAGCTTGAAACTAAACGCCAATGGCCCGGTGCGGGTGAGTAGCATCACGCCGAGTAAACCAATGAATACTCCAGCGTATTTATTTATGGTCATTTTCTCAGCAAAGAACAACGCGCCAATCAACGCGCCCATCAGCGGCGTTGTAGCATTAAAAATGGCCGAGTAACCGGCTGGCAGCACTAGAGCTGCGAGGCTGAACATGATTGAGGGGATGCCAGAATTGATCAGCCCTAACAGCATGGTGTGTTTGAACTTGCCCTGAAAATCGAGCTTTATGCCCAGCAGCATCAGCACTACCCATAACCCTATGCCGGCCAGTAAAACCCGAAAAAATGCCGTGGGGACTGCACCCAACACTGGGGCAACCATGCGCATAAAGAGAAAACTGGCGCCCCAAATAGCGGCGAGGCTGATCAAGCGCAGGGAGTTGATGGCGTTCACAGAGGCGGGTTCACAGTGCAAGGGCTATGCATTGTTGGTGGTCGCTGTCGTTAAGGCAATCAGCAATTGGTCTGTTGAAACTGTAAGTTTGCCGCGCAGCAGGGCTTTCTGTGTGGATTAACTTGGTCAGTCGCAGGCAGTTTTTTGGCCTAGGTGTTTATTCAGTTATCTAAGCAGGGGCATGTACTCATTGCTGAGCCTTCGTGTGCCAAACAGGCAAATATTTGGTTACCTTTTCGCTAGGATTGCGGGCTTATGCCGCGTTACCCTCGAGTGCTCAAGGTTGCTCGGCTCCCAGCTGATGTATGGCTATGCCGCGAAGGAATAAATGGACAAGCTCAGTGCCCTGAATATGTTTGTCATTACCGCCGAGCTGGGTAGCTTTAGTCGTGCCGCAGAGCAATTGGGCAAGACGCCGTCGGCGTTGACTAAGGCGGTGGGCCATTTAGAAGGTGAGCTAGGCGCGCGTCTGTTCGAACGCTCGACCCGGCGCCTCGCCTTGACTGAGGCAGGCATACTTTACCTAGAGACCGCGCGGCAAGTGCTAGTCAGCCTGCGTGAAGCCGGTGAGGAGATTGGCCAGCTGCAACACAGCTTGCACGGTACATTGCGCTTGACGGCACCATTGGCCTTGGGCCCAGCGTTTCTTAACGAGGCATGCGCCGCGTTTATGGCCGAGCATACGCAGTTGAAGCTGCAGGTTAATTTGAGCGATACCTATGTCGATTTACTCGAGGCAGGTTTCGATTTGGCGCTGCGGGAAGGGCGCAGCGATTTACCCGGCATGATCGTCAAACCGCTGGCTGCCAGTCGCATCGTCCTGTGCGCCAGCCCCATTTACTTGCAGCGCTGCGGCACGCCGAAGGTGCCAGAGCAATTAGCTAGCCACCAAAGCTTGATCTACGAACACGTGGTGATTGATCGCCGCTGGCGACTGAGCCTTGATCAGCAAGAGTTTCTCGTGCGACCGCAGGGGCGCTTGAGCAGTGATAACTATGACTTACTACTGGCGGCCTGTTTAGCGGGGCAGGGCGTGCTCGACTGTCCGCACTGGAGCGTGCAGCCATTACTGGCCAGTGGCCGTTTGGTGCAGTTGTTGCCTGAGTACCAAATTGCCCCGGATGCCTTCGGTCCGTTGATTCTTGCGGTGTACCCCAGTCATTGCCGTGCAACCCGCAAGGTCCAAACTTTTATTGAATTTGTCAGTGATTTTTTGCGTGCTCGGCAACTGGCTTGAGGTGCTTTGGCTGGATGACAACTACTGTCGTACTTAACCTCGGGCCATTCTGTTAGGCACTTATTTTTATGATGCAATGGCCAGTTTCGGCTGGATCACATTACTTCCCAGGAACGGAATATGCCCCATAGACTCGTAATCAACGCACAGGTCAGCCCCAAGGGCAGCTTAGAAACCTTATCTCACCGCGAAGTGCAGCAACTCAGCGAAGCCGGCTCGGACGGCATCTATAAGTTGTTTCGCCAGTGCGCCTTGGCAATTCTGAATACTGGTTCGCATAGTGATAATGCCAAGACCATTCTGGATGCCTATCAGGACTTTGAAATACGCATCCATCAACAGGATCGCGGCGTGCGCCTTGATCTGCGCAACGCGCCGGCCGATGCCTTCGTCGACGGTGAAATGATCGCCAGTACCCGCGAGATGCTGTTCAGTGCCCTGCGTGACATTGTCTATACCGAAAACGAGTTAGACAGCCAGCGCATTGACCTGAGCAACTCGCAGGGGATTACCGATTACGTTTTCCATCTACTGCGCAACGCGCGCACCTTGCGCCCCGGCGTGGCGCCGAAGATCGTAGTGTGTTGGGGTGGGCATTCGATCAGCACCGAAGAGTATAAGTACACCAAGCGTGTTGGCCACGAACTGGGCTTGCGTAAATTGGATATCTGCACGGGTTGCGGGCCTGGGGTGATGAAGGGGCCGATGAAGGGCGCCACCATCGGCCATGCCAAACAGCGACTCAGTGGTGGTCGTTACTTGGGCTTGACCGAGCCTGGCATCATCGCGGCCGAGGCGCCGAATCCGATCGTCAACGAGCTGGTGATTCTTCCCGATATTGAGAAACGTTTGGAGGCGTTTGTGCGGGTTGGCCACGGCATCATTATTTTTCCGGGTGGTGCGGGTACTGCTGAGGAGTTTCTCTATCTGCTCGGCATCCTTATGCATCCGGATAACGAGGGCGTGCCATTTCCATTGGTCCTGACCGGGCCTAAGAGCTCAGAGGCTTACCTGCAGCAGTTGCATGCCTTTGTGGGGGCAACCCTTGGGGAAGCTGCGCAAGGCTTTTACCAAATTATTATTAATGATCCGGCGCAGGTGGCTCGGCACATGGCTGAGGGCTTGCAGACGGTTAAACATTTTCGCCGTGAGCGCAACGACGCGTTTCACTTCAACTGGCTGTTGAAAATTGACGAAAGCTTTCAGCGTCCGTTCGACCCCACGCACGCCAATATGGCCGCTCTCCAACTGAGCCGTGATTTGCCGCCGCACGAACTGGCGGCCAACTTACGCCGCGCCTTTTCCGGCATCGTTGCCGGTAACGTTAAAGATAAAGGTATCCGCCTGATCGAGGAGCACGGTTGCTACGAAATTCATGGCGACCCGGCAGTGATGAAGCCACTGGATGAGTTGCTGCAAGCCTTTGTCGCTCAGCACCGGATGAAAATGCCCGGCGGCGCGGCCTATGTGCCCTGTTATCGGGTGGTGGAAAGCTAGTTCTAGTCGGCCGTTAAAAAACGTCGCGAGCGACGGCTAGGCAA
>JBBKVZ010000480.1:0-7329 GCA_037968715.1 Pseudomonas sp. | reverse complement strand
AACACATCAAGCTGAATGTGGTGGTTATGAAAGGCCGCAACGACAGCGAGGTGCCGGCGTTGGTTGATTACGCCGTGGCCAACCAACTGGACCTGAGCTTTATCGAAGAAATGCCGCTGGGCACCATTAGCGAGCACAGCCGCGCCGAGGCGTTCTGTTCCAGTGCAGAGGTGCGCGGCCTAATTGAGCAAAGCTACAGCTTGGTGGAATCGGCCGAATCCACTCAGGGGCCGTCGCGTTACTGGCGCATTCCTGGGGTGGAAAACACCCGCATCGGTTTTATCTCACCGCACAGCCACAACTTTTGCGGCAGCTGCAACCGCGTGCGCCTGACTGCCGAAGGGCGCTTGTTGTTGTGCTTAGGCAACGAACACGGGCTGGACTTAAAAGCCATTCTGCGCCGCTACCCCGGCGAACCGGCACGCATCCGCGACGCACTGCTCGGCGCCATCGCCCGCAAACCGTGGGGGCATGACTTCCGCTTAAATGATGAAGTGCAGGTGGTGCGCTTTATGAATATGACTGGCGGTTAACCGCCTAACCTCGAATCTGGCCGCTGTTGCGGCCTTTTTTTATTGCGCTGGTTAGCTGTTAGCAAGCCAGTTGCATATTTGCTGCGTGTGTTCGCAGTTTTTATGGTGACTGGTTAGTTTCTGGCGTGAAAGTGCAACGGCTAAGAGTTAGTCTTGCTCCGCTTTTAGAGTATGGGCATTTATCTTTTAGCCTTTCTATCTTCATACGTTTGATCAAAATTAGAAACGGAGCTTCTGTGCAAAAAATTCAGGGACTGATCGAAAATATCGAGCGGGTCATCGTAGGTAAGCGTCCAGTGGTGGAGTTGGCAGTGGTTGCGCTGCTTTGTCGTGGGCATGTGTTATTGGAAGATGTGCCTGGCACAGGCAAGACCATACTGGCTCGCGCGTTAGCCCGCTCAGTGGCAGTCGATATGAAACGCATTCAATGCACGCCGGATCTGCTGCCTTCGGATATTACTGGCGTGCCGATCTTCAACCAGAAAACCAGTGAGTTTGAATTCCGACCAGGCCCGGTGTTTACCCATGTTTTGCTCGCGGACGAGATTAACCGCGCAACTCCACGCGCCCAGTCGGCGCTGCTCGAGTGCATGGAAGAGTTTCGCGTGACTGTCGATGGCATTACCTACGATCTGCCCAAGACCTTTATGGTTCTGGCCACGCAGAACCCTATCGATATGGCCGGCACTTACACGTTGCCTGAAGCCCAGCTTGACCGCTTTTTTGTGCGCTTATCGATTGGTTATCCGACGCTGGAAGATGAACTGCGCATTCTGACGGCGCAGACTTTTGAGCATCCGATCAATACGCTGCAGGCGGTTATTTCAGAGCAAGACGTGCTCGCGGCGCGTGAGGCGGTCAAGGCCATACACGTTAGCCCAGAGGTCGCCCGCTATGCAGCCAGCATCGTCGCGGCCACGCGCAAGCATGCCGAGCTGCGGCTTGGTGCCAGTACCCGTGGCACCCTAGCTTTGGTGCGCGGAGCCCAAGGCCTGGCATACCTGCGTGGGCGCGATTTCGTCACTCCTGATCTGGTCAAAGAAATGAGTGGCCCGGTGCTGGCCCATCGTCTGATCATGCGGCCACAAGCCATGGCAATGGGGCAGAGTGCGCGTTTGATCCTCGGTGAAATAGTTGCGCAAGTAATTCCACCAGTGTGATCGACGGCTGTTAGGACCCTGTGCTCGATTTCCAGCACTGGGCATCTACGGCTGCGTATACACGCACACTTAGGCGGAGCAAAACATGAGCAAAACTGTTGCATCGTTGTTCGCCGTCTGGAGGAATCACGGCAATCTACTGATCCTCTGTGGCTTGACTCTGATTGCTTATATTGCGGCGATCAGCCGAGTGCAGCCATTGCTCTGGGCCATTGCTGCACTGATGAGTGCGACCCTGCTGACCGGGGTTTTATTGCCTGGTTGGCTGGTACGTCGCCTCTCTGTGGTACGCAAAGGACCATCGCGAGCGACAGAAGGAGAAACGATTAATTTTGCCGTTGTGGTCGAAAATCACGGATTGTTGCCGCGCTTTATGGTCGAACTGGTAGACCGCTTGCCATTTATTGACACAGGCCCAAGGGCAGATAAATACGGCGAAAAGAAGCTGGGGTTGCTGGCATATGTGCCTGGCGCTAGTAGCCGTCGTTTTGAGGTGTCGCTGGTGTGCGAACAACGTGGTTTTTATCGACTAGGGCCTGCGGGATTGGCGTCTAGTTTTCCGCTTGGCTTGACTGAAGCGCGCCAGTTACGCGAGGGCAGCGAGCAGACCTTGACGATTTATCCCGATGTTTTCCCTATTGTCGACCTGCCACTGCATGGCTCTCCCAGCCACATTCACCGTGGTAACTATCTGCTCCCTGAAAATACTGGCAGTGCTGAGTTTTCTGGATTACGCGAGTATCGCCGCGGCGATAATCCGCGCCATGTGCATTGGCCGACCACCGCGCGATTAAACGAACTGATGATCAAAGAGTTCGAGCCGCTGGCTTCGGCGTGTCTGTACATCGTTCTCGATCAAGCTGCCGATGCCAATGTTGGCCGAGGGCGCCAAGCCAGCTTTGAATACGCCGTGCGAATAGCCGCTTCAATGGCTCAGTTCGCCTGTGCTAACAATATTCCGACGCGTTTGATCGGGCAGGGACGCACTGAATGCTATCAGCCGGCAGGTAGTGGTCAGCCGCATTATTTGCAGCTTCTGGATGAGTTGGCAGTGGTTGCCGCAGACGGAGTGATCCCGTATTCGACGGTATTAAACAAGATTGCCTTGGACTGCCAGCGAGGCGAGACGGTCGTGCTATTTGTTAGCGAGCCCAAGGCTCGCCTAGCGCAAACCTTAAGGGCTGCGTCGGCGCTGCGCTCGAGTGGCGTCAACGTGTTGGCTATGGTGTTTGCGCGCAAGAGCTTCGCTGAGTCGAACAGAGCCTTCGATGATTCGACTGCTCCAGCAATGGCAAGCTTGCTGGAGCTAGGTGCTACTTGCTTAGAGATAAAGTCAGGTGCTGATCTATTGAGGTTATTCAACGTATGAAAGCCGATAGTTCGCCTGCGCTGATCTATTTTCCGGTTTATCTGGGCCTGTTTGCGGCGCTGAGCCTAGCCGCGATTTGCAACGCCTTCCTTGATATTCAGTACGGTGCCTTTCGTTTCGAAGTGCTGCTGTGGACGCTGCTCTTCGCGTTTACTCTTTGGTTGGGCTGGCGGCAGCAGGGTGAAGTTAGCGCTGGCGGCAAAAGAGCCCAAAAATTGGTATTGCTGCTTGGCGTCTTGCTCACCGTTGTGGTGTTCATTCCCATGTGGCGATTTCCCCGTGCAGGCTTGGCTATGTTGCTGATGCTGCAGGCCGCACAGAACTGCGTAAGTGTGACGCGCCGGCAGTTGCATCTAGGTTTACTGGTCTCTTTGGTGGCAGTAATGTTTGCTGCTTCGCACTACCGTGCGGACTGGACCATGTTGTTTTATCTGCTGCCCTACATCGTGGCGGTGGTGTTCTCGCTGGTCTGCGAGCAGATCAACCGACGCACCCAGAGCGTGCGCAGTGAAGGTCTGAAACTCGGTGTAGCAGGTGGGCAGGGGGCGGCGATTGCCTTTGCCACAACACTGATTTTGCTTAGCGGTGCCTTGTTTTATAGCCTGACGCCACAGGTGAGTTGGCCCAGCTGGTTTTGGAGTTATGGCCAGCCCGGCAATCTAGGTAAGTTGGGCGATTTACCGCGCTCTGGCTTGGCTAATCAGGGTGGCGAGAGTGGTAATGGTGGTCCTGAGCAGGGTGGTGACGGTCAGGGCAAACTGGGTGAAGGTAGCGAAGGTCTTTCCATTGCGGATATGCGCGCGGCTGCGCAGCGAGCAGGTATGCCAAGCTGGCAGGCGAGCAGTATTAACCGATTGGCTGATATGGCCGAAGGTGTCGGTACATTAATCAAGCCGCTACTGCTGCAGTTGGATTCGCTATGGGAGGCTTTTAAAGAGTGGCTTAAACAGCATCAGCAGGCAGTTGCTCTTGCAACCCTTGCTTTACTGGCTTTGGTGTTACTCGTTGCCGCACGGAAATTTATTCAGGAGTTACGCCCGGTTATCTGGCTGCGTGTGCACTATGACTACCTACTTCTGGTGTATTTACGACGGTTTACGGCGCAGCAGCCTACGGCGTTGCAATACTATGCCGCGATGCAACGGCTGTTTGATCTGAATGAGTTGGGACGCTCGCCTGCGGCTAATACACGTGAATACCTTGCCAGCCTGAGTCAGCAGTTTAGGCATCTGCATCTTGAGGTGAAAACATTCACACTGCTGTTTGAACAGGCACGTTATGGCAACCAAGCACTGACTGAATTGGAGTTGGCGTGTATGGGAAATATTTATCAGCACATGTTCCGGCATGTGGATGTTCTGAATACCCTTAATGCCTCTTCTGCTTGGCAGAAAGCCTGAGTAAGACGTTACCTTTGCAATACCACACTCGCGGCTATTCTGGCTCCGCCGGCATGGCGGACCCAGAATAGCGATTGGCAGTGTTGGTAAACTTCGCTGTTATAACAAACGTTTATTATCTTCGCGGGTGATGATTACTGTGGCCGAGCGTGGGCGTTTGCCCGCGCCGTCCGGCCAGGTGCTGAGCAGGTTGGTGGCGGTTGAGCCTTCGCCGGGATGTTGGATGTTGATAAACAGGGTGCGCATGTTCGGTGTGGCGGTGATACCGGTGATTTCTGCGCCCAGCGGGCCGACTAAAAAGCGCTTCATCTCGCCGGTTTTTGGGTCGGCTACTAGCATCTGGTTGTTGCCGAACGGGCCGCTGGCCAGTTGACTGCCGCTCATATCGGTTTGAATCCACAGCCGTCCTTCGGGGTCGAACCATAGGCCGTCTGGGCTGGCGAGCATGTTGCTGGCGTCTAGCGGTTTGCCTTGTGGGCTGCGGCTGTCGCTCTCGGGGCCGGCCAGCAGGAACAGGCTCCAGGTGAAGTGCGTGCTGGTGTTGTCGCGGCTCTTTTCTTGCCAGCGGATGATGTGCCCATAAGCATCGGCCGGCCGTGGGTTGGCGGCATCCACCACGGTGCGTGCGGTGTTGTTGGTTAGGGTGAAGTAGATTTCGCCGGTGTCAGGGTGCGCCGCGCCCCATTCCGGGCGGTCCATCTTGGTGGCACCGAGTACATCGGCGGCCAAGCGAGTGTTGATCAATACATCGCCTTGGTCGGCAAAGGTTACCCCGGCAGCCGTGCAAGCCGTCTGGAAAGCCGGATCGGCAAAGTCTAGCGCCAGCCACTGACCGCTGTTGTCGGCATTGAAACGGGCGACGTACAAGGTGCCGTCATCGAGCAATTGGCCAGTGCTGCGTCCCGGTCGGTACTTGTCGTTGCTTACGTATTTGTAGATGTATTCGTTTTGCGAGTCGTCGCCGGAGTAGCAGACCACGCGCTTGCCCGCTTTTACCGGCGCGAACACTAAACCTTCGTGGGCGAAGCGGCCAAGCGCCGTGCGTTTGACCGGCACTGAGTCGGGGTTGAACGGGTCGATTTCGACGATCCAACCAAACTGGTTGGGCTCGTTACGATAGTCGCCGGTGGCATCCGCAGCTTTGCGGCTGGCATCGAAGCGCTCGAATTCATCGCCGGGCAAGGTGTCCCAGCCAAAGCGGCTGCTGCTGCGCAGGCCGTAGCGCTTTTGTTCGCGGGGTAGGGTGCTGTCGTGGTTGGCAAAGTAGCCGGCCCAGTTCTCTTCACAGGTGAGGTAGGTGCCCCACGGGGTAAAGCCGTTTGCACAGTTGTTTTGCGTGCCACGTGCGGCAGTGCCGTTGGGGCTGTGCTTGGTGTGCAGCAGGGCATGGCCGCGCGCCGGGCCGCTGATCTGCATTGGTGTGGCGGCAGTGATACGCCGGTTGCGCGGGCCGGGCACTATTTGCCATTCGCCGCGCACGTCACGGCGGATCTCGACCACCGAAACCCCGTGAGCGTTGATCTCTTTGCGCACTTCTTCAGCACTGCTGCGCTTGCCAGCTACCACCGTGGGGCCGTTGGGGTGCAGCAATGGCGCGTCGACGTACTCGTGGTTGAGCACCAATAAACCGTGGTGGCTGTTATGGCCTGTACCGAGGCTGCGCTGCGCGTCGATCGGAAAAAAATGCATGCCGTCGTGGTGCATGCCAATTTGTTCAGCCTGGTCTTGGGCGCTGTTGCTGGCGTCATCCAAAAAAGCCGGGTAACGGCCGGTAATCGGTGTGCCCCAGGGGATAAACGGCGTGGCCTTATAGCCGGGCGGAACGCTGATGGTATCGGCGCGGCCAATGGCAATTGAGGTAAAAGGCAGGCGTGAGCGCGGCTTAAACGGGAACCCTAAACCGTGTCCGGCAAGTTCGCTGGCCTGGCTTTCACTTGGCATGCCAACCCCGAAAAACGCCAGCGCACCCAGCGAGGCACCACCGGCCAATACCTGGCGTCGGCTAACGTCGTTAATCAACTCACGCATGTGCGGGTTGTCGCAGGAATTACTCGGTAGCTCGTCGCCGTCGCCAAATAGCACGTGTTCTGGGTTATTGGTAGTCAAGGTCGCGCTCCTTAAAGTATGTACACGGAGCCACGACGCTACTGGGTAAAAACGACCGAGTGATGACAGTTTTTATTTGTTGGGCAATAGCGCTAGCCCATTGTGCAGGGCTGTTCAGCGAGTCGCGAGGGTAGTGGGGCGGGCGAGGTTTTTCGATTGTTGCTTGGCTCGGCATGCCGGCCGAAACGGGCGGCCCTCTGCGCTAAGCCCGCTTGCAGCTAGCAGCCCATGGTGAGCACCTGTTTGCTGGATAAGGCAGCAATTGCAATCGCTGGCAATGCTTGCGATTGCTGCGTATCGCTGGTGTGCCTTGAGGGTTGATAAGCGTGCATGACGGATAACGATAAATTAACGCAGTAGTCAATTTACCGGTTATTTGTCACGCACTCTTTCAGTTGCAGTGCTGAGAATTTAAATGCGACTAAGTATCTCGGTTTTTTTAGCGTTAAATTCATCGTCAGTCAGTGCGCCAATATCGCGGAGTTTGGCTAACTTACCGAGTAATTCTAGCGCATCGTTAGCGTTGGACGGCACGCTTATGTGGTTGGCCGAGCTTGAATTGTGGTTAGTTGCTTGCTGGGGTGTTGAGTTGTTTAGGTTTTGTTCGATACTAAAGTTATTTTGGTTTGCTGGTGTTTCCAGCGGTGCTGCTGGTGCTGCAGGTTCAGCAAAATTAGTTTGCGCAGCGGGGGCTATTCCCGGGCCAGAGATCAACGGCAAGCTAGATACCGCAATCGTGCCAAACTGACTACTAAAAGTCA
>JBBKVZ010000479.1:0-7079 GCA_037968715.1 Pseudomonas sp. | reverse complement strand
GCTTCGCGGCGCGAGCAGCCTACTTGTTCGGCGAGGCGTTTAGAGAGGCGAATTGGATCAGTCATGCGGGCAGCCGTTACAAAAGGGGAAGGCTGTATTGTAATCGCCAGCGCCGGCTTGTGCGCAGCAATACTGCATTGGCGCGGGTGAATCTGTGCTTCACGGCCGCCAATCATACAGTTACTCGCAAAACTGCCGCATTACTGTCACTGACCACTCGCCGGCGGCCTTCGTATACTGGCTGCCTATAAAAGGAGCTGGTTGTGTTGCAGGCAAAAGCGCAAGTACAGGCAGTGCTCTGTTTGGTGGTGGCGATGGCCCTGTGGGGCTCCTCTTTTATCGCCTTGAAATTAGCCTTTAATGAGATACCGCCGTTGTGGGTGATTTTTGCCCGGATGGCGTTGGGTAGCTTGGTGTTTTTGCTGGCGTGGCGTTGGCGCGCTGTGGCTCAGTCTCGCCGGCGTGGCAGACGCCCATGGGTCAGCACCCTTGCAGGGGAATTTCTTCGAGTTTCTCTCCATTGGCGTAGCAGAAGGCCGCCAGTGGCGGGCGTTTTGGGCTAGTGGTTAGGGTTGTAGGTCAGCCTCAAACCATACTGCTGCTATCCTTCGCGGTACTGTTGCGAGGTAAGTGTATGTCGCTCAATGTTCCAAAGTACCTGCGAGGTTTGCTTGTTTTGCGGGTCGTATCGGTCGCACACGGATTATTGCGCGACATAAGGGGTGTCGGATTTTTTGCCTTGTTAGTATTTGCCCCTCAGTTGTTGGCGCAGGCACCTTACCTAATCGCCTATAACGAGGCTTCGGCGACCATGATTCCTTTGGTGCAGGCTGTTTATAGCGAGCTGGGTATATCGGTGGTGTTTGAATTGGTGCCGTCTGAGCGGGCGTTGCACGACGCTAATCGAGGCGTTTATGACGCTGATGTTAGTCGGGTGTCCGGGATGCTGGCGGCCTATCCGGATCTCATCTATTGCCTAGAGCCAATGAGCATCGTGGAGCTGTTACCTTACGTGCGCAAAGGGGACAGTTTACGGATTGAGAGTGCTGAACAATTACAACGCTATCGGGTGGGGCTGGGCCGGGGCAGTAAGTTAGCTGAGGGCTTTGTCGCCAGTGCCGGAATTACTCCGGTGCTTGCCAATAATCTTGAAAGCTTAACGAATATGCTGACTGCCGGACGTTTTGATGTCGCCCTGATAACCACTACGCAGCTTAGCTCGCAGGGCAAAGCGTTGGCTTCGGTAGCTGAGCAAGCAGGACCGGCACTGTTGAGCAGGCCTGCATTGCATGTGCTAAATAGGCGCAATACAGAGCTGATACCGCGTTTCGATGCTGTGCTTCGAAAGATGAAGGCCGACGGTCGACTGGCGGCATTGCTGCAAAAAAAATAATGCACGTATGTCGTAATAGCTCGGTGATGTGCCGAAAATGTCGGGCTGTCGCTTCGCGCTGAGGCCGCCCTACGTGCAGCGGCAACCTGCAGAATGCGCGGGTTTACAGGCCGACGGCGCGCAGGTCCAATTTGCCGTCCAGCAATGGCGGGCACCAGAAGTAGCTGCCAGTCAGCGGGCGGGTAAACTGGAACAGGCCGTCAACGATGCCGTCTTCGGCGCCGACCATGCGCTTGAGCTGCGCCTCGAAGGCGTCTACTGAACAGCCGAAGGCGCTGAACATAAAGCCGGCTAGGTTGCCGCTGGCCCAGGGCATCGAACGGCGCAGCATGAAGGCTTGCGGCGCGAAGCTTTCTTGGGCGGTGCGTTTGACGTGGGCCGACTCAGGCGCATCGTCCAACTCTGCATTATCGCTTTTGCGCCGGCCGATGGCGTGATCCTGAGCTTGGCCAGACATCGCCGCAAAGGCGGGCATGTCATGCAGCCATTGCTGCAAGGCGACAAAGCTACCGCCATCCAAACCGTCGCCCTGGTCCTTAACAATGGCCGCAGTCAGCGCCGCCATGCCGACTGGATTTTCTGTGCCGTCTTCATAACCGGTTAGATCCAAGCCAGTTTTGTACTTAAACGCCTCGACCTGATGCTCCAGCACAAAGGCGCCGGCCAGCGCCTGCTCAATGGTGCGGGTCAGATGAATCAACTCGCCGCGTTCATCTTCGCGCAGCCAGCAACATAGAGCGCTGGGTGTTGCCGGAATGTCGCAGCCAGGCAGGGCGTAGCTGGGGAAATTATGCAGGCCGTCAATTGCATGGCCGAGGGTGAGTGCCAGTGATTGGCCAAGGCCTAAAACTACGCGTGTGCCATCCGCCACTTGCCGCAGGCGTAACAAGGCTGCCGGTAGATCGGCATTCGGCCGTGCGTGGAAAAATAAGTAGCTGGCAAACTTGGGGATGGGCGCGAGTATGCCCGGCTGAACGTTATTCATCGAAGTTCCATCGCCGGTTGCATGACCGGTTTTTGTTAGGCTATGTCCTAGTTATGTGTTGCAGGCCCTATTTTGTAGGGTGGGCTTTTTAGCCCACCAGCGCAGGGTAAGAGCCTTGGTGGGCTAAAGCTCACCCTACGTTTTGCGCTCAACACGTAACGGGTACATAGCCTTTTGTTAACCGCTGTGCTTGTGGCTAAGCGGGATAATTAAAGCGTTACGTGTTGGCGGTGGCCAACATATTCAGCGCCACGGCCTCGGCAATACGCACGCCATCGACCCCAGCAGAGAGAATCCCGCCGGCATAACCTGCGCCTTCACCGGCCGGATACAGGCCTTTGATGTTCAGGCTTTGCAGGTTGTCGCCGCGAGTAATGCGCAGCGGTGATGAGGTGCGCGTTTCGATGCCAGTGAGTACCGCATCGTGCATGGCAAACCCACGAATTTGCTTCTCAAACGCTGGCAGGGCTTCGCGAATGGCTTCGATGGCGAAGTCGGGTAGGGCGCTGGCCAAGTCGACCAGATGCACGCCCGGCTTATAGGACGGCTCGACACTGCCGATGGCGGTGGATGCCCGCCCGGCAATAAAGTCGCCGACCAGCTGCGCGGGTGCTTCGTAGGTGCTGCCGCCGAGTACATAGGCGTGAGACTCTAAACGCTCTTGTAACTCGATGCCGGCCAGCGGGCCACCGGGGAAATCCTGCTCAGGCGTAATGCCGACCACGATACCGGCGTTGGCATTGCGCTCGTTGCGCGAGTACTGACTCATGCCGTTGGTGACCACTCGGTTCGGCTCGGAGGTGGCTGCTACGACGGTGCCGCCGGGGCACATGCAAAAGCTATACACCGCTCTGCCGTTCTTGGCGTGGTGTACTAATTTGTAGTCGGCAGCGCCGATCTTCGGGTGACCGGCAAATTTGCCCAGTCGCGCACGGTCGATCAACGATTGTGGGTGCTCAATACGGAAACCTACTGAGAATGGCTTGGCCTCCATGTACACGCCACGGCTGTGCAGCATGCGGAAAGTGTCGCGGGCACTGTGGCCAAGCGCGAGAACTACATGCTGGCTATGAATTTGTTCACCGTCGGCGAGTACCACGCCGCGCAGTTGCTCGCCATCTAATAGAAGGTCTGTGACCTTTTGCTCGAAACGCACTTCACCGCCCAGCGCTTCGATCTGGTGGCGCATATGTTCGACCACGCCGGTTAGGCGGAAGGTGCCGATATGCGGTTTGTTCACGTAAAGGATTTCTTCCGGGGAGCCGGCTTTTACAAATTCATACAGAACTTTGCGGCCCAAATGTTTCGGGTCTTTGATTTGGCTGTATAGCTTGCCGTCAGAAAAAGTTCCGGCGCCACCTTCGCCAAACTGCACGTTGGACTCAGGATTGAGCACATTCTTGCGCCACAAACCCCACGTGTCTTTGGTGCGTTCGCGCACGGCTTTGCCACGCTCAAGAATGATCGGCTTAAAGCCCATTTGTGCAAGCAGCAAACCTGCGAAAATTCCGCAGGGGCCAAAGCCGACCACTATCGGTCGTTCGCTAAGCTCGGCGGGTGCTTGTGCCACGGGGTGGTAGCGGGTGTCGGGGGCTGGGCCAATATGCCGGTCGTCACTGTGGCTTGCCAGCATGGCGGCTTCGTCACGTACGGAAAAGTCGATGGTGTAGATAAAACACAGTTCGGCGGACTTTTTACGCGCATCGTAGCTGCGCTTGAACAGGCTGAAATCCAGCAGTTCCTCAGGTTCGATGCCTAGGCGGGCCAGCAATGCCGGGTGCAGAGCTTCCTCTGCGTGGTCGATGGGCAATTTCAGTTCGGTAATGCGCAGCATGGCAATAATCCCCTTGGGGCCGGTGGCAACCCGGCAGTGTTGAGCAAGGCGGGGATTATAAACGTGCAACGCCTGTAATCGTTAGGTAAAGCGTGGGCGCAATGAGCTGTACTCAGGGCCGCACCCAGGCCAGCAAGACATCCAGCATGCGATTAGCAAAGGCCCATTCATTGTCGTACCAGGCCAGCACCTTGACCAAGTCGCCTTGCACGCGGGTGTGATTGAGGTCGACCACGCAGGAGGTCGGATAGCCATTAAAGTCGCAGGAAACCAGCGGCAATGCATTGCACTCCATGACGCCCGGCGGCAGTGCTTTGGCGTTTTCTTGCAAGGTTGCGTTAATTGCCTCGCGGCTAGTAGGGCGCTCGCTGCTGAAGGTTAAATCGAGCAGTGAGACATTGGCCGTCGGTACGCGAATCGCCAAGCCATCTAGCTTGCCTGCCAGGTGCGGCAGCACTAAACCGATGGTCTTGGCGGCGCCAGTGCTGGTGGGAATCATCGACAGTGCCGCCGCGCGGGCGCGATAGAGGTCGTCATGGTTTTTATCGAGTAGGCTTTGGTCGTTGGTGTAGGCGTGCACGGTGGTCATCAAGCCGTGACGAATGCCCACGGCCTGATCCAGCACCATCGCTAAGGGGGCCAAACAGTTGGTGGTGCAGGAGGCGTTGGAAACAATCTGTTGATTGCCCAGTAAATGATGATTAACGCCGTACACCACGGTCAGGTCGGCAGCGTCCAGAGGATGCGAGAGCAATACCCGCGATGCGCCGGCCGTTAAGTGCTGCTCAACCAGTGGGCGCTTTTTGAGCATGCCGGTGCATTCCAGAACCACGTCAACGCCCAGTTGCTCCCAGGGTAGCCTGCTCACCTCGCGTTCTTGCAGCAGGCGAATCGACTGGTTGTGCACCTGCATAATATTATCGTGCAAGCTGATATCAGCGTTGAATCGGCCGAAGGTTGAGTCGAAGCGCGTCAGGTGGGCGAGAGTGGCGAAGTCGCCTAAATCGTTGATGGCTTCGATGTGAATCTGATTTTCTAGGCCGCGTGCAAAGAGTGCGCGAACGAGTGTACGCCCGATCCGTCCGTAACCATTAATAGCTATGCGTAACATAAGCTGTCTCCTGCGTGATCATCCGTAGTGCTTTAAGCATAGGCGCCACGGAGCGATGCAGTTGCGTCATGTCGAGCCAACGCAGGCAGACAGCGTAAATTTAGTCTTGGCGTGCGCCGCCGTAGTACGCACAGCCGCGCATGACCTTGCCATCTAAGCGCAGTTCGGCGCTCAAGTGTTGAACGCTGCCGCTCATGCTGTCGACGCAGCGTTGCGGTGCGACCCAGAGCTCAAGGAGATGGCCGTTGGCGGCGCTGCTCAGGTTAAAGCGTCCCTCGGGCAGCTGTTCTTCCAGGTAAGGCAGCACCAGCGACTCTTGGCCGGGGCGCTCGAGAATCAAACCTTCGTGGTTGGCGTTGATCACCCAGTCCGGCTCATGGCCGCTGGCGCGGATGGTCAGACGCTTGAAGTTAAGGTCGTTACAGTTCTGCCCTTCATTTTGAATACGGTACAGGCGAGTCAGATTGATCTGGCCGTCAGTGCCGGATGTTTTACTGGCGGTCATCTGTCCTTCGAGGTCGGCAAACAGGGTGCCTTTGCCGTTGTTTAGCAAGGCCGCCGACTCTTGCAGCAGTCCCGTGCTAGCGGTGTCTTCAAGAACGAAATGGCGTTGCTCCTGGCAGGGGCGAAATTGCAGTCGATTGTCGACGGCGCTCAACTCACCTTGCATGCGCACCACTGGCACTGGAGTTTCCTCTGGTTCTGAGTCGAACATTTGGCATCCGGCAAACACCGGCAATAAGGCGAGCAGCAGAAAGCGGGCGCTGGGCATTGTGGTTCTCCAGAAAAGGATCGCCACGGTACCGGGCGCCATCGCCTAGCTCAAGTATTGGTTGCGGTTATTCATGTGCGCGCAGGGTTGCAAGGATAAGTCGTTAGTGCGCAGAGATAAAAGCGACAGTGGCACTATTTATGGCGGGGTACTTCAAAGCTATGTCTGGCGGAACTGACGTGGGTCTCATGCACAAAAAAGGCCCCAGCCTTACGACTGGAGCCCTTTTAACCGCGCTGCTTAATTTAAGCAGTCAGAGCCTTGTTGCGACGACGACGGCTAGCTACACCAAGCAAGCCGAGACCCGCCAATAACATGGCATAGGTTTCTACTTCAGGTACTGGAGATACTGCAGTAATCGAAACGTTATCCAGCGACCCGCCCAATTGGTCAGATACCCCCAGGGCAGAAAACGACAAGCGGGTAGTGCCGCTGGCGTTAAGTTGGAAATTGTTCAGGGTGTACTGCATCCAGTTATGCACTGGGCCACCGGCAGCAGTATCTAGCACGCTGTCTGCGAAACTGCCGAACTGCACAGCCAGGCCATTACTGCCAGCTGCAACGCCTGGGCGAGCCGAGTAGAAGAAGCTCAAGTTTACTAAGCCAGTTCCGAAGATGTCTTGAAACATGCTGCTATTGCGGTTGGTGTCTAACTCAACAAAATTTTTACCGTCTTGGGCTGTACCGGCAACGTTGTTGCGCAGTTCTATTCTGCTAGGACCGCCGGTCCAACCTACCAGGTTACTGTAAGTGCTCCAGCTGCCTGCACGGAGAACGTTAGATTCAAAGCTTCCGTTCTGTACAAGATTGGTGCTCGCTTGAGCGCCAAATGCGGCCAAAGCAAGGCCAGTTGCAGCGAGGGTTTTCCTGAGTGTCATGGCGATATCCTTTGGAATGTAGTGGGCTAATTTATCCGGGAATGTCTTGCCATTAATTTGGCGCCAATTGAGCAGTTCCGGCTCGCTATAACTTTTAATGAGCTGT
>JBBKVZ010000478.1:0-8218 GCA_037968715.1 Pseudomonas sp. | reverse complement strand
ACCATTTGCTCGTACACCAATAACATCAGTTCATGGGGCTACCAGTCGGCGCGGGTGTCTTATCCGTGCGGCCTGAAAAATGCCAGTTACCCGGCCACCACCTTGACCGGTGGCTTCATCAACACCAAAGACCAAATGTATTGGCTGGCTGACCACCTGACCTCGCAAGGTTTTATCGTGATCACCATGACGCCGACTAATATCTTCGGCACGCCGCCCACTTGGGCCACCGCGCACAAGGCCGGGATCACTACCCTGAAAAATGAAATGAGCCGCAGCAGATCGCCGATCAGGGGCAAAGTTGATCTGAGCAAGCTCGGCGTCATGGGCTTTTCGATGGGCGGTGGCGGCGCATTGCTGGCTGCCGGGGAGCTGAAAACTCAGATTAAAACCGCCGTGCCACTGGCACCTTTTTTAACCGCCACCCAGCCGAACTACCCGGCTATTACCGCGAAAACCTTTGTGATGGCCGGCGCCTCTGACACCACTGCCAATCCCTCCAGCGTGGCCAGCTATTACCAAACCTTGCCCACCGCCATTACCCGCGCACTCGCGACGTATCGCGGGGCAACGCATTTGGACTGGATCGGCAGTGGTAACAAAGCCCGGCAAGTGCGCTTCAAAACCATGATTACCTCATGGCTGAAGGTGCATCTGGTGGGCGACAGCGCCTATGCCACCTACCTTGACGTTGACGGTGTGGAGCATAAAAAACAAATCGCCGCCGACTGGTACACCCGTTATGAGTACCAAAAATAAGCACGGCAACAACCGTAAACATTCCTGTGCAACTTACCCACTCGGTTAGCTGAGTGGGTTTTTTTTGGCTATGTCCCAGTTACGTGTTGCAGGCGCTATTTTGTAGGCTGGGCTTTAGCCCACCAGCGCGGGGTAAGAGTCTTGGTGGGCTAAAGCCCACCCTACGTTTTGCGCTCAACATGTAACGGGTACACAGCCTTTTTTTGGTATGTTCTCGCGATGGATTGTGATCCCTAGCGGGGACATCGCCCACCGCCTGTGCGCCTAACTGCAAGGCTGGCGACCTGCCAGCGCAGCCATTTTATGACCGTTGGAATAAATGCTCGGCAGTGTTAATGAGGGGGGCAAGAGAATTCAACTACGCTGTAATAATCCAGCCTCTAGGTGAAGTGCTATGTTGGCCCTGCTGCGTTGCTCTGTTGTTCGTCGGCTATTTTCAGGTCTGCGATTAACCCGCTTAACGTCGATTTTAGCCGCTTGTTTATGGTTGCTTAGCCACGTGCAAGCCGCACCCTTGACGCTTGTTTGCAGCACCGATAATCCCCTCGATTCGCCCCATGTGTTCGCCCTGCAAACGTTTGCGCGGTTACTGCAAGAGTATTCGGCGGGCCAGTTGCGCGCCGAGGTGCACTACCGCGACAGCGCCGAGTTTCCAACCATGCGCAGCGAAGAAGTGAACGTCAATATGTTGCTTGAGGACGATCAGACGTTGCATGTCACTGTGGTGGCGGCGGGCAATGCTGCGCAAAAAATCGAACCCTTAGGCTTTTTAATGCTGCCGTATTTGTTTAACGACAGCGAACAGGCGCAACGGCTATTTAGCAGTGACTTTATGCGCCGCCAACTCAACCAGCAAATTGCCGACAAGTATGGCGTACGCAGCCTCGGCTGGCTGATTGGCGGCTTTCGCCATATGACCAACGGAGTGCGCCCGGTCACTCCGCTAATAGACCTCGCCGGCCTGCGTATTCGCTTGCCGGCCAATCGCATCATGGTCGAGACCTATAGCAACCTCGGTGCCGAGGCGGTGCCGATGAACTGGGCGGATGTGCCAGCAGCCTTGCGAAGCGGCGCTATCGATGGCCAAGAAAACCCCTACAGCGTGATTGCTTACTCACGCTTCTGGGACTACCAGCAAAAATTTGTCACCGAGAACGGGCCCTTTTTATGGAGTGGGCCGCTGCTGATCAATGAAAAATTCTTTCAAAGCCTGTCGGCAGCGCAGCAGGCGCAGGTGAGTCGCGCCGCCACTGAAGCGGTGCAGGCGCAGTGGCAAAATAACCAGGCGCAAACCGCAGCACTTAAGCAGCAGCTAATCAGTCACGGCATGCGCATTGATGCACTGCAAGACAAGCCAGAGTGGATCAAACGCAGCCTGCCGTTGTGGCCGGAGCAATATGGCTTGATCGGAGGCGGTGATGTGGCGCGCGGTAAGGCTCTGGTTGAGCAAGCTATTGGCGAGATGCAATCGCCATGACGGTGCGCTCACTGAGTAACGCCCTGTTACGGCGTTTTGTCTTGGCATTTGTGTTGTTTAGTGTGGCCATTCTACTGACGCGCGCGGTGTACGATTATCAGCAATCACAGCAGCGTGCCGCGACCGCCTTAAACCAATTGGCGGCAACCTTTGCGCCGGGCGCCTCAAGCGCGCTCTGGGATTATCAGGGTGAGCTGTTGCAGGCTATTGCGCGTGGTATTGGCAATCATCCGGCGGTGCAGTCGGTCACCATCAGCGGCGCGCAAGGCAAAGTGTGGGCGCACTGGCAGTCGGCCTCTGTGGCGTCCAGCGGCAAGGTGTTAAGTGTCAGCCGAGAGCTGTCGCGTAGCACTGGCAACGGCCAACAAAAAGTCTTAGGGCAGTTGTTAATTACCAGCCAAGAGCAGCCGTTTAGGCAGGTATTTGTGCAAAGCCTGCTGCGCTCGGGGCTGTCGATTGCGCTGTTGTTATTTTTGCTGCTGGGTTTGCTCTGGTTACTGATTCAACACTTGGTGACCCGGCCCTTGTCGCGCTTTAGTCGCCAGCTAGAAACGCTACAGACAGACCAATACTTGCAGCCGATAGCGCTTGAGCCGGTGGCGGTCAGTGAAATTGCCAGCTTACAAAACAGCTTTGTGCAGTTAATGCAGCAAGTGGCGCACAGCCATGCTCAGGTTTCCCAGCACAACGTTGAACTAGAACTGCGTGTGGCTGAGCGCACCGCACAGTTAGCCGAGCAGGCACAGCACACCGGGGTGATTCTCGATCATATTGTCGATGCGGTACTTAGCCTGGATGAGCAGGGAGTTATCCAGTCATATAGCGCCGCTGCCGAGCGGATTTTTGCTTATCCCGCCAGCACGGCCATCGGCCAGCCTCTCAGTTTGCTGATCCCCAGCTTAGCGCAGGATATGCATGAGCCTGCACACGGCGCTTCGATCGTGGCGTTGCTCGGCAGTCGCGCTGAATTTACTGGGTGCCGGCAAGATGGCAGCAGTGTTGCGCTGGAGCTGGCGATTTCGCCAATCACCCGGCAAGGCCAGCCGATGATCGTGGTTATGTTGCGCGATATCACCGAGCGTAAGCGTATCGATCGACTGAAAAATGAGTTTCTCTCGACCGTGAGTCACGAGTTGCGCACCCCACTGACCTCGATTAGCGGCGCGCTGGGTTTGCTGGCTGGCGGCGTCTTGGGTGAACTGTCGGTACCGGCGCGGGAGATGGTCGAGGTGGCGCTGAATAACAGCAAAATGCTCGCGCTGTTAATCAACGACCTGCTGGATATGGATAAATTGCTGGCCGGCAAAATGCGCTTCGATCTGCAGCCTTATGCGCTAGGGCCGCTTATCCATGAGGCCATTCAAGCCATCGGCCAATATGGTCTTGAGCGCGCGGTACAGATCGACTGCTCAGTACCCGCGCAACCGTTGTCGGCTCGCGTGGATAAACAGCGTTTACAGCAAGCGTTGAGTAATTTTTTATCCAATGCGGTGAAGTTTTCGCCACAGCAAGGGCGGGTTGCGGTGAGCTTGCAACAGCGCGGTGAGTGGCTGCGCATTAGCGTTAGTGATCAAGGGCCGGGTGTGCCTGAGGCGTTTCACCCGCACATTTTCGAAAAGTTCGCCCAAGCCGACGCCACCAGCACCCGCGAGCAGGGTGGTACTGGCCTTGGGTTAGCGATTACCCGTGAGTTAATTGAGTGTATGGGCGGCACCGTGGGTTTTGCTTCCACGTTCGGCAGTGGTGCCACCTTTTGGCTTGAGTTGCCGATGCTGACTGAGCTTGACGCTCCTGCCAGCTAGTTTAAGCGGCGGCTAGGCTTCGCCGGCGTAAATATTGGTCTGGTTACGGCCGCCTTTTTTCGAGGCATACAGGGCTTGATCGGCACGTTCGATCAACTGCTTGTACTCATCCATGGGTAGCTTTAAATCGGCCACGCCGAGGCTGACCGTGAAGCGGATCTGCTGCTCTTCATGCTTGACCACCATGGCCTCAATCCGTTGGCGCAGGCGTTCGGCAAAGATGTGCGCGCCGGCGTTGTCGATATCCGGCAGTAAAATCACGAACTCCTCGCCACCGTAGCGGCCGGCATAGTCGGTATCGCGTATCTGCTCGCGCACCACCTCGGCGACTGCTTGAATCACCTTGTCGCCGGCCGGGTGACCGTAGGTGTCGTTGACCTTCTTGAAGTGATCAATATCGAACATCACCAGTGCGGCGTTGCTCTGATAGCGGCGGTGTCGGGCGTATTCGTGGGCCAGGCATTCTTCCCAGTAACCACGGTTGTTTAAGCCGGTCAGTCGGTCGGTGCGGGCGAGTTGTTTGAGTTGCAGGTTGGCGCCCTGCAGTTGCTTTTTATTCGCCGCCACATCGGTGACGTCGTAGATGATCAGGCAGATATGCTCGATGCTGCTGTTGGTGGAGAGTACCGGCAGGATGGTGGTGTTTTGGAACATAAACTCCTCCTGCCCGGTGATCGGTTGGTAGTTTTTGAACCGCACCAGATAGGGCCGTTGCTCCCAGATGGTGAACGCCGGAGTGCCGAGGGTGACTACGCTTTCGACCTTGTGGCGAAACCAGCCCTCTTCAAGTTCTGGGAACACGCTGAAAATCGACTGCTGGTGCACCTCATTGGGCAAACGCCCGGAGCGGTTCTCCATAAAGGTGTTCCAGACCTGAATACGGTACTCACGATCGATCAGCACCACGCCAACATCGATGCTCTGCACGATGGCCAGTAGCCGGTGAAACTCATTAAAATCGAGGTTATCGCTCATACTTAGTTCATCAGGTAATCAAGCTTGTTGGACAACAAGGCCACCGAGTCTTCGGTGAACAGCAGCAGTAGGTCGAAATGGATATTGTGCCCTTCGATGCTATAGCTAACCTCAACCGCTAGGGTGCTTTTCCAGCGCGGCCGGTTGAGGCGGATCAGCTCCTCGATGGAGGTATGTTCGCCCAGAACCATCGGGTGACTCTTGGAAAACTGCACGTCTACTTGCTCGGCAATGCCGCCCAGGCAGGCGCCAATCAGTACGGTGGAGAGGTCCAGGAGCATCTCCATGGCGGAGTAATCTGCCGAGAACCAGCGCATCAGCCGGGCCATGTCGTCGACTTCTGAGTCGTGGAAAATCAGCAATGCCTCGCCAGCGATGCCGCCGCCGATAAAGCCTTGGCACACGGCCGTGAGGTCATCGCCACGCTGCAAGTCGGCCAGCGCCATATGCAGTTCACCGGCCTCGAAGATGTTCACGTTGGGCACCGGTAAGCGTACAAATACCTCCAGCACCCGCGCCAGTAAGGCCGCCGCTCGGCCCATCGCGACGTTGATCACTTCCCGGAATGCGTCGGGAAAGCTGATGCTCGGCTCGTCGCCCTGCGGCCTTGGCACTAGTGCACCTTGGCCGCTGGTGAGTAATCCGAGATCGCTTAGGGTTTGTTTCAGTAGGTCTGGGTCGGCTGGTTTTTGTACAAAAGCCAGAGCACCCAACTCCATCACGCGGGCCACGGCTTGGTCTTGTACGTCGCCAGATACCACGATGACCTTGCAGCTCAGGCCTTCGGCTTGCAGCGCCGCGAGCACTTCGTAACCATCCATCTCCGGCATGGTCAGGTCGAGCAGCAGCACATCGGTCTTGCCCATGCGCAGTATGACCATGGCTTCCAGACCATTGACCGCCTGTTCGATGGTTACTGGCCAGTCGGCGGGCAGCGCACGCAGCAATTGCTTGCGCGCCATATTGGAGTCATCACAGACAAGCAGGGAGCAAACACTCATAGGTCGCACTTCTTATTGTTATGCCGAGGGTCGTGGCGCATGTTTTCCATGCGCTGCGGCGCAGCAGTTATCTGTCTGTATCCAGTGCTGTTAACTACTAACGGGCTCTACTGGTTATAGGCTTTAAAGCGCTCGAAAACCAGTCGGGTGGCGCTTGTTCAGGGCAGCGGGATGCGTTGATTGGTCAGCTCAAGGATCTGTTTGGCAGAGTTTTCCAGTGCCTTCGAGGCCACCCGAATTTCCTGCAGGAAGCTCAGCAGTGCGCAGATAAAGCTGGCCATGCTGGCGACAAACAGCGTCGCCACCGCCAGCGCGGCGTTAAAGCTCATCAAGGTGCTGATAAATAACAAGGCAATCACCACGCAGATGAGCAGTGACGTTAGGGTGCACAAGGTGATGGCGCGGTTGCACAGCACGGTGCGCCGGAACAGGGTGACTAACTCGTTGCGTGGCAGGGTGGAACGTTCGGGGTGGTCAAGAATAAACACCTCCAGTTTACGGGTGCGATCTACCACTCGCGCCAAACGGTTGGTGAGCACCGCCAACATGGTGCTCAGCGCGGTGAGCAAGAACACCGGCGCCACCGCCAGTTGAATGACATGGGCTAAATTAGAAATGCTGCTTTCGGGAAGCATGGAGATGTTCTCAGGCAGGGGCTAGGGCAGGGCTGCGCACTATGTGGCAGTGGTTAAACCCTAGCAGTAAACTTTGCCGGTTAATACGCGGCAATTCTTAGCGTATGACGGGCGCGCATGGGTTCGGCACAGGCACACACCATGGCCTAGTCTGATGGAACAGGTACGTTGCGCCGCAGCGCAACCGTTACGCTCAATTACGCCAAGGTTGTGTCGGTCTATGCCCTTCGTTAACGAATCATTCATTGTTTGGATGTGCGCCGTGTTTGGGCGCGGGATTTGCCGGTGCGAGGCATGAAGCTCTGGCATCGCTCGCCCTTGGGCGCAGAATCATTTGAGGCGCTGCGTGAGCGCTTATTCTCCAACACCCTGCTGCTTATTGCCGTGATGACGCTGCCGGCACTATTGACCATGCTGATGCGCTTTCGTTTGCTCGGCTGGCAGCCGTTTTTTGCGCCGCAATTACTCGCCATCGTTAGTGTTTGCTGCTTAGTGCTGTTGCGTGAACGCATGGCGCTGCGCACGCGCATGCTCTGCCTAGGAGTGTTATTTTTTCTGTTGACCACGGCTTCTACCCTGCAATTGGGCCCGGCGGCTGAGGCGCGTGGTTTTTTGCTGTTTATTATTTTTATGTCTGGCTTGTTTATAGGCCCTCGGGCGGGGCTGCTAACCACGCTGTTGACGCTGCTCTGGGTTGCCCTGCTCGGCACTTATGCCACGTGGCACGGCTTGCCACTAAGCATCACTGACTTCACGGCGTATACGGCGCATTTTTCGGTCTGGCTGAATATGGGATTGGTGCTGGGCTTGTTTGGTGGTGCCATCGGCTATATCGGTTCAGTGCTGATTGCGCACCTTAAAAACCAGCATGAAGCCGTGCAGAGTAGTGAGGTTCGCCTGCGCGGGTTGTTCGAATTGTCGCCGATAGGCATTACCTTAAGTGAGCTTGCTACGGGACGTGTCATACAGGTAAACCAAGCCTTGTTGGACCAGACCGGATACAGCCAGGCCGAGTTCCTTGCTTTGCCGGCGGCTGAGCTTACCCCGCACGAGTACGCGTTGCAGGAGCAGGCGCAGTTGCACCAATTGCGCGAAACCGGCCGCGCCGGCCCTTACGAGAAGCTGTTGCAGCGCAAAGATGGCACGCGTTTTCCGGTGCGCGTGCAGGGCATGTTGCTGGCCGATCAGCCGGCTAACCAGCAGGTTTGGTGGATGATTACCGACATCAGCGAAGAGCGCCGATTGGCCACCTTGCAGCGCGAGTTTGTTTCCACTGTCAGTCATGAATTGCGCACCCCGCTGACCTCTATCTCGGGTGCTCTGGGGCTGGTCAATGCTGGCGTGCTCGGTGAGCTTCCTAAGCCTGCGCGTGACATGCTCGAAATAGCCCGGCAAAACTCCCTGCAACTGAATTTTCTGGTTAACGATTTGCTCGATATGGAGAAACTCTTGGCGGGCAAGTTGCAGTTTGTCTTGCAGCGCCAACCCCTGCTGGTGCTGGTTGAGGCGGCCATCAGCCATAACCAAAGTTACGCCGAGCAGTATCAGGTGAGCTTGCAGTTAAGCAAC
>JBBKVZ010000477.1:0-2993 GCA_037968715.1 Pseudomonas sp. | reverse complement strand
GGGCGAAGATATCGAGATAGATCGCCTGATCGGGCGTGGTCGCGGCCAGCTCGCCGAGGTCATCAATCCGATGATCAAGGGCCGCCAGCAGGTAAAACGGGGTAATGCTGCTGGTATTGCGGCGGATCACTTGCCAGTAGGCAGGATCACCCCAACGCTCATCGAAGCTTTCCAGGGCATCTTTATAAGAAGCCGGCTCGCTCTTGAACGGCAGCGTGCGCGCGGTTTTCATCATCAAGCTGCGATAACCGGCCAACTCCATATTCAGGCGCTTGGACAGATCACCGATGTTTTGCTGCTGGCGCGCCTCGGCCAAATCCAGCGTCAAGGCTTTATAAGCCGGCTCAGCGGGCAACGCTTTGCCATCCCAGCTGGCAATTGCCTCAACGGTACGCGGCATGTAGCTCGACACCTCTGGATTGCCCACGCTCTTGAACAGCAAGGCGACAATCGGCACCAGAAATACCAGTAATAAAAACAGTACCAGCGGCAGAATCAGCGCTTGGGCTTTCCAGCGGTTGACCCGCTCGGCACGCGCCAGTCGCTGCTTCAGACTAGGACCGGCTTGCGCGGTCAAGGACTCTGCGTTGGCCATCGTAAACTCCAGAAAAAATGACCGTGCAGGCACGGCCCAAAAAACTCAACAAGCTTGCTCCCTGCGCCCAACTTGGCGCAGGGAAACCGCTATTACTTGGCGGCCCAGGCGTTAAAACGCTGCTCCAACTGCTCGCCGTAGTCGGCCCAGAAGGTCACGTTCATGGCCACCTGATTGGCGATGTTTTCCGGCGTGGTTGGCATGTCTTTCAGCAAGGCTTTGTTCAACAACGGCACGGCCATTTTGTTGGCTGGGCCGTAGGCGATGTTTTCCGAGTAGGTTTTTTGCTGCTCTGGCTGCACCGAGAAAGCGATGAATTTTTGCGCGGCGGCTAGGTCTTTGGCGCCCTTAGGGATAGCCCAAGAGTCGAAGTCGTAGATGCCGCCGTTCCAGACCACTTTCAAATTGCTTTCATTCTGTACTGCAGCAATCCGGCCGTTGTAAGCCGAGCTCATCACCACGTCACCGGAGACCAAATACTGCGGCGGTTGTGCGCCCGCTTCCCACCACTGAATGCTCGGCTTCAACTCATCGAGTTTCTTAAAGGCACGATCAACCCCGGCTTTAGTGGCCAGTACGCTGTAGACATCTTTCGGCGCAACACCATCGGCCATCAAGGCGAATTCCAAGGTGTACTTAGCGCCCTTACGTAGGCCGCGTTTGCCGGGGAATTTGTTAGTGTCCCAGAAGTCCGACCAACCAGTAGGTGCGCTGCTGAGTTTGTCGGCGTTGTAGGCCAGCACCGTCGACCATACGAAGAAACCCACGCCGCATGGCTGAATCGCCCCGGCAATAAAGTTATCGGCGCTACCAAACTGAGCCGGCTCAAGGGTTTCAAACAGGCCTTCGTCACAACCGCGCGCCAACTCCGGCGACTCTACTTCAACCAGATTCCACGACACGCTATTGGTGTCGACCATGGCTTTAACCTTGGCCATCTCGCCGTTGTATTGGCCCGCTATCACCTTGCCGTTACCGGCCGTCTCCCAAGGGGAATAGAACGCTTTTTGTTGCGCGTCTTTATTGGCGCCGCCAAAGGACACCACGGTGAGGTCGGCCGCCATACTTGGCAGTGCATACGCAAGGCCGAGGGCCAAGGCGCTGAACTTGAGAATGTTATTCATTGTTGTTGTCTCCACAGTGCAGGGTTAACGGGTTAAACAGCGTCGATTAAGGGGTCAAGCGCACGGACGTGTTCGACTTGCCAGCCGAGCGGCACCACGTCGCCCACCGCGAGGGCCGAGTCAAGTTCGGCGATCGGTTGTTTGACGAAGAAGTCGGCCTTGCCACATACCTCGAGGCGCACACGAACGTGATCGCCTAGATAGATAAATTCTTCCACGCGGCCGCTAAAGCGGTTGGCGCAGGTTTCGCTGGCGCCATTCAAACGCACCCGCTCTGGGCGAATCGATAGGGTCACCGGATCACCGATCTGGCCGACATTCACCGCCAAAGCCGCGACCTTCTCGCCACGCGCCAACTCAATGACGCACTGCTCACCGTCACGGCTGTGCAGGCGACCATTGATGCGGTTGTTCTCGCCGATAAAATTGGCCACAAAGGTATTGCTCGGTTCTTCATACAGGCTGCGCGGCGGGGCAATTTGCTGAATTTCACCTTGGTGAAATACCGCCACCCGATCAGACATGGTCAGGGCTTCACCCTGATCGTGAGTGACGTAGACCACCGTCACACCCAGCTGCTGGTGAATGTGTTTGATCTCCATCTGCATATGTTCACGCAGCTGTTTATCCAACGCCCCGAGCGGCTCATCCATCAGCACCAACTGCGGCTCAAATACCAGCGCACGGGCCAAGGCCACCCGTTGCTGCTGGCCGCCGGAGAGTTGCCCAGGGTAGCGATTGCGAAACTTATCCAACTGCACCATCGACAGCGCGCGCTTAACCCGCTCACGGCAATCGGTTTTGTTCATGCCACGCACGGTCAACGGGAATGCCAAATTCTCGGCCACGGTCATATGCGGGAACAGGGCATAGTTTTGAAACACCATGCCAATGTCACGTTTGTGCGGTGGCACGTTATTGATCGAGCGGCCGGCCAGCAAAATCTCGCCGGCGGTGGGGGTTTCAAAGCCAGCCAACATCATCAGACTGGTGGTTTTGCCCGAACCAGACGGCCCCAACAGGGTCAGAAATTCACCTTTGCGAATATCCACGTTGAGGTCTTTGACGATGAGGTTCTCGCCGTCGTAGCTTTTTTGTACGCCACGAAAGCTGACCAGCACATCGTTCACTTGCGTCTCGAGCATACCCGCACCTTTTATTTTGTTGTCTGTCGTGGCATTCAGACTAAGACGACAAACCGGCGGGGCAAATCGGTGGGGAGGAGAGATTGCTATCAGCCCAGCGGCCGATCCTTTGTAGGGATTGCCCTACAA
>JBBKVZ010000476.1:0-3376 GCA_037968715.1 Pseudomonas sp. | reverse complement strand
AGTGAGAATGAACTGTTCACCTCCCAGCGCCGCCTGACCGAGATCAAGTTCAATGAGCTGTTTACTCAGTACCGGATCAAGGCGACCATGGGGCAATTGCTGAAAAGCCAGGGTGTTGTGGCGCCAATGGCGGCAATTCCTGCCAGTGAAGTGCAGAGCAAGGCGCAGTTGCCGGGTCTAAACTGAGTTTCTTTATCCTGCTTATCGAGTGTCCAGCGTGGTCGTAGCCGTCAGTTCTTCGTTGCCCCAAGGTGACCCGCGTGGGCGCTATGACGATCCATTGCTAGACAGCTTGTTGTCGCTCTGTGTGTTGCATCAGCGGCCCGCCAGTCGGGCCATGCTGACGGCCGGGTTGCCCTTGCCCGAGCAGCGCCTGAACGCGGAGTTGTTGCCTCGCGCTGCGGCCCGTGCCGGATTACAGGGGCGCTGGTTGCGGCGCTCGTTGGCGCAGATTCCGGCGATTGCCATGCCGGCGTTGCTGGAGTTACGCGAAGGCCGCTGCACTATCTTGCTGGGTTGGGCTGCTAACGGCGATGCGCGCTTGCTACTTAGCGAAAGCGAGGGTGGTGAGGTGCAGGTTAAAGCAGAGCTATTAACCGAGGACTACAGTGGTCGGGTGTTTTTTGCCCAGCCGCAGCACCGTTTTGATGTTCCTCGCGACACTTTGATTCCACGGGCGCGTTCTTGGTTTCGCGACACCCTGAAGCGCTCGCGCTGGCTGTATATCGATGCGGTGGTGGCCAGTTTATTGATCAACCTGATCGGTCTTGCTGCGCCGCTGTTTGTCATGAACGTATATGACCGCGTGGTCCCCAACCAAGCTACGGCGACTTTGTGGGTGCTGGCAGTCGGTATTACCGGCGCCTACATCTTCGACTTGATACTGAAGACCATGCGCGGCCTGTGTCTGGACTTAGCCGGCAAAAAAACCGATCTGATCATCTCCGCTACCCTATTCGAACGCATCATCGGCATGGCCATGCGCCATCGTCCGGCACGCGTCGGCAGCTTTGCGCAGAACATCCACGAGTTTCAGACCCTGCGCGATTTTCTCGCCTCGCTGACCCTGACCAGCCTGATCGACCTGCCGTTTACCCTCTTGGTGTTAGGCGTGATCGCTCTGCTCGGCGGCCATCTGGTATGGATTCCGCTGCTGGCCTTTCCTCTGGCAGCGCTGTGCAGTTGGCTGCTGCAAAAGCCGCTCGAGGAGACCATGGAGAAAACCATGGCACTGTCCGCCGAGCGTCAGTCGTGCATGATCGAAACCCTCGGTAGCTTGGATGCGGTCAAGGTCAATAACGCTGAGAGCGAGCGTCAGTATCAGTGGGAACAGACCATTGGCACCCTCAGTCGCTTAGAACTGCGGGTGCGCATGCTGTCTAGTTTGGCGATGAATATCACCCTGTTTATCCAGCAGTTGGCCGGCGTGGCGATGATCGCTTTCGGTGTGTATATGATCATTGATGGCAAACTGAGCATGGGTGGCTTGATCGCCTGTTACATGCTCAGTGGTCGTGCCCTTGGCCCATTAACCCAGTTGTCTGGCCTGCTGACTCGCTATCAGCAGGCGCGTCTGACCATGACCAATATCGATCAGATGATGGATTTGCCGCAGGAGCGCCACGAAGATGAGCGCCCGCTGAATCGGCAGACCCTGCAGGGCGCGCTGGAGTTTCGCCAGTTGGACTTCACCTACCCGGGCCAGCAAAACGCGGCGCTCACGGGTATTAACCTGGTGGTTCGGCCCGGCGAGAAAATCGGCATTATTGGTCGCAGTGGCTCGGGTAAAAGTTCGCTGGCCAAGTTGTTGGTGGGCTTGTATCAGGCCGATGCCGGTAGCTTGTTGGTGGATGGCATTGATATTCGGCAGCTGGATGTTAGTGATCTGCGCCACAACATCGGTTATGTACCGCAGGATATTCAGCTGTTTAGCGGCAGTTTGCGCGACAACCTGGTCAGCGGCGCACGTTATGTCGAGGACGAGTTGGTGCTGCAGGCCGCCGAGTTGGCCGGGGTACATGAATTCGCTCGGCTGCACCCGCAGGGCTACGACTTGCAGGTAGGCGAGCGCGGCCAACAACTGTCGGGCGGCCAGCGACAGAACGTGGCCCTGGCGCGGGCCTTGTTGCTCGATCCAGCCATTTTGCTGCTGGATGAACCCACTAGCGCGATGGATAACACCGGCGAAGAACGCCTCAAACAACGGCTGGCTGCGGTGATTGCCGACAAGACCGTGCTGCTGGTGACCCACCGTGCCTCGATGCTGTCGCTGGTTAATCGCTTGATTATTATCGACCGCGGGCAGGTAATCGCCGATGGGCCAAAAGAGGCGGTGATGGAAGCGTTGAAGAAGGGGCAAATCAGTGTCGCTTAATACTCGCTATCAAGCTGTGCGGGCCTATTTCAAAGGCGGTGCGGCCAGCGGCAATGAGCCGCTGCCGGAGGTCAATAAGGCGCTGGTGGAGGATGCTCCGCGGATCGTGCGGCTTACTATCTGGGCGCTGGTGGGCTGCTTCGTGTTTTTTCTATTGTGGGCCAACTATGCCCTGATCGACGAAGTAACCCGTGGCGACGGCAAGGCCATTCCCTCGTCACGTTTGCAGAAAATCCAAAACCTTGAAGGCGGTATTGTTGCTGAGTTGTATGTGCGTGAGGGGCAGGTGGTGGAGGCCAATGCGCCCTTGCTGCGTCTGGACGATACCCGCTTTGCCTCCAATGTTGGCGAGACCGAGGCCGATCGGCAGGCCTTGGTGTTGCGCATCGAGCGTTTGAGTGCGGAGGCCGAGGGCCGGGCTTTAAATGTACCGGACACAGTCGACGAACTGGCCCCAGGTTTGGCGGCCAGTGAGCAGGCGTTGTTTGCCAGCCGTCAGCAGCAATTAGAGGATGAGGTGGCTGGTCTGGACGAGCAGCTTAACCAGCGCCGCCAAGAGCTGCGCGAGTACGCCTCCAAACAGAGCCAGTACCGCAGCAGTTTGGGGTTGTTGCGCCAAGAGATCAGCATGTCTGAGCCGCTGGTGTCTCAAGGGGCGATTTCGCCGGTGGAGGTGCTGCGTCTAAAACGCGCCGAAGTGGAAAATCAAGGTGAGTTGCAGGCCGTGACCCTAGCAATTCCTCGAGCCGAGTCGGCCATCAAAGAGGTCGAGCGCAAGATCGACGAAACCCGTGGGCGTTTTCGCAGCGCGGCGCTAACCGAACTGAACGATGCGCGCACTGAATTAAGCAAGATTGAGTCAACCGGCAAGGCGCTTGAGGACCGGGTGAGTCGGACCTTGGTCACCTCGCCGGTACGTGGCATCGTCAAACAGTTGCTGGTGAATACCATTGGTGGAGTGATTCAGCCCGGCAGTGACTTGGTCGAGATCGTGCCGCTGGA
>JBBKVZ010000475.1:0-15717 GCA_037968715.1 Pseudomonas sp. | reverse complement strand
GGGGCGAAAGTCGCTTATTGGAGAACCCGTTAAACAGCATTAACCCGCTCGACCGGCAGCTGTTGGCGCAGCCAGTGACGCCGATCGAGGAGGGCGCGCAGCCGGTCAACCTGTTGCATATCTATCAACAGCTGACAGACAACGTGTCGGCCGAGGTGTTTTATCAGCTCGCCTGGCAAGCCAATGTGCAGGCTAATTGCGGCACTTTCTTGGCCGTTAGCGATGTGCAGGCGCAGGGTTGCGATACGCGCTTGGCGGTGGCCGGCTCAGACTTTGCCCCGCAAGCGGCGGCCGGTTACCGTTATGTAGCGCGTTTGGGCGATGCTGATGCCCGTGATAGTGGCCAATTTGGGGTGGCGCTGCATTGGCAGGTGGCGGCCTTGGCTGATAGCGAACTGGGCCTGTATGCCGTGAACTACCACAGCCGCAGCGCCGTGTTTAACAGCCAAGTGGGGCAAGGTGCGAGCGCTGATGCGCTGAGCGATAGGCTGAGTGCGCAGTATCTAATGAGCTACCCCGAAGACATCCGCAATTACGGCTTAAGCTTGGCCCGTGAATGGGCCGGCACGCGGATGTTTGCGCAGGTGAGTTACAGCCCGAATACGCCGCTGCAAATTAATAGCGCCGAGCTAACTTGGCTGGCCGTTGACCCTCTGGCGATGGCCAGTAGTCCTTTGCTGAGCAGCGGTTATGCCAGCAGCGTTGCCGGCAGCTCAATCCGTGGCTATCAGCGCCACGCCGTGACGCAGGTGCAGTTAGGTCTCAGCCAAGTGGTGGAACAGGTGTTGGGCGCCGAACAGCTGCATCTGCAAGTGGAATTGGGCGGCCAGCAGTTATCGGGCATCGAGGCCAGTGCGCTGCGCTTTGGTCGAGATGGCGTGTATGGCGTGGGCCAATTGGCGGATAACAGCGCTTGTACAGCGCTTAATCCGCAAGGCCAGCAGGCCTGCAATGCTCATGGCTTTTACAGCGAACACTCGTGGGGCTATCGCGCTCGCGCCCGCTTAAATTACCCCGATGTTTGGCGCGCAGTTAACCTGTCGCCCACGCTAGCCGTGGCGCAGGATGTGCGCGGTTATGGCCCGCAGTTCAATCAAGGCAGCAAGGCCGTTGGGCTTGGTTTGGCGGCCGAATTCCAGAACAGCTACACCGCCAGCCTGAACTACAACAGCTTCTTTGGCGGCGACTACAACCCGCAACACGACCGTGATTTTCTCTCGCTGAACCTTGGGGTGCATTTTTAGGCTATGTCCTAGTTATGTGTTGCAGGCCCTATTTTGTAGGGTGGGCTTTAGCCCACCCTGCGTTTTGCCCTCACACGTAACGGGTACATAGCCAGCTTTTAGGCGGCATGGCTCTTTGCCGGTTCTTGAGTGCGCTGACTAATCTTTCACATTGATTTCATGCGCTATTTACCCGTGAGGGCCTAGATTCGCGGCTCAATTCTGGAGGGCGCTATGTCAAATCGTATCCGCTACAGCCTGCTAGCGTGCGGCGCGGTAGTTATTGCTGGGTTATTACTGTTGCAACCGGCACCGCAGGCTGGGCTTAGTCCGGCTGCCGCGCCGGTCAGTGTACGGGCAGCAGATTGGGCCGTGCCGATAGACAAATCCTTCAACCTGTATCGCATGTCGCCCACCTTGTATCGCAGCGCTTTGCCGGACGCTCAGGCATTGCCGTTGTTGCAGACGCTGCAGGTGCAGACAGTGCTGAGCTTTATCAAAGACCACGACAGCACCTGGCTCGGCAAGGCGCCCATCCACCGGCTGAGTATTCCCTTGCATGCGGACCGGGTCGACGACGCTGATGTTTTGCGCGTGCTGCGCACCGTGCAAGAGGCCGAGAAGAGCGGTCCGGTTTTGATGCACTGCAAGCATGGTCGTGATCGCACCGGATTGATGGCCGCGATGTATCGCACGGTCATTCAGGGCTGGAGCAAGGAAGACGCCCTTAACGAAATGCGCAACGGCGGCTTCGGCGATGCACGCGATATTAGCGATGCCATCCATTACGTCGAACAGGCCGATATCGTTCGAATTCGCCAAGCACTGACAGCCGGTCAGTGCAGCACCGCCCGGCTGTCTACCTGCCGGGTAAAGAATTGGCTGCACGCGCTGTTGCCCAGTGCAACTTAGTAACGCTCTAAATGCTCAGCAAGGCCAACCGCAGGGTTGGCCTTGCTGATTGTGCTTCCGGGGGTTGCTGCGCCACAGCGTTACAAGCCTTCTTTGGGCGCCGACAAGTCTAGTTTTTTGGCAGCAGGTGCGATGTTTTTCAGCGGTTGCGCCTGCTGGAGTTCGACGTCGGCCTGAATTGCCAGCAGCACTGGCATTAGCTCCGTCAGGCTATTGCGCACCTTGAGGTTGGGGTGCTGGCGGCTCAGGTTGTCGATGCGCGCCAGCAGTTGCGGGCGCACATCGCTGGGTAGATGGATAAACAAATCCGGCAGCTGTTTGCCTAGTTCTGCCCCGTACAGCACCAAGTCCTCCTGACTGAATTGGTTGTTCATCTGTAAATAGTCGAGGGCGCTGGAAGTTAACATGGCCGCCGCCGCCTTGGTTTCATACAGGCCTTTCAGGCGCACCGGGTTGCTTTGTTCGCTGCGCGAGAGGGTGGTCCAGAACTCTGTGGTGAGGGTGAACAGGACCGCCTGTTGCTGCATTGAATAGGTCATCAGGCCTAGGGCTTCGGCGCCATAAGGTTGCAGCTTGGCGTTAAAGTCAAAGTACAAACGCATCAGCTCTTTGAGCTGGAACAACAGCTCGCGGGCTTCGTTTTGGCGCAGCTCTAGCGGTGCATAAATATTCAACTGCGGCTTGAAGTTTTCCGCGCTGACCATGCGCAGATAAATTGGTCCGGTGAACTCGCCGCTGCGCCGTGGCAATACATTGGCCTGGGTTTTTTCCAAGGTTTGCAGGGCGCTAATCATTTGTCGGTAACTCTGGCTGTCCCACGGCTTTTGCACATCGGGAATTTTTTCGCCGAGATAAAACAAGTCGCCGGCACGCAGTGGCAGGCAGATAACCAGCAAAAGGATGGCCAGCGGCCAGGGCAAGCGACGTGTTAGCTTCATCGGCAAAGAATAATCGTCCGGTGGTGGATAAGGGCGTGGCCAAGAGTACCCAGCTCGGCTGTCGCCGTCACCCGCGCCTTGGTTGGGAGAAAGGGTAAAAATGGCTTCACGTGGAACGGAAAGCGGTGCCGTGCGTGCCGTATTTGAAGACCTTGGCGGTTACAGTGCGGTCGCCCGCCAGCAAGATAGCGCGCTTGCCGGGCCGTTAGCTGGGCACCTGCAGCGCACCAATATCCAATTGGCGGCCATTCCAGTGTTTGCCAGCAAAGGCTTGGCTGAAACCACCGTGAATGACCTGCTGGCTGCCGCCAACGTATCGCGGCGCACCTTCTACAAATACTTCAGCAATAAAATGGAGGTGCTTGAAAGCATCTACCACATGGCGGTGTCGTTGCTGCTCGCGCGCTTTGCGCAAATGCAGCCGGTGGCCGAAAGCCCGCAGAAGTGGCTGCGGGCCATGGTGGCTTTGTTTTTTGACTATCACTTATCGGTCGGGCCGATTATTCGTCTGATGCAGGAAGAGGCCTTGCGCGCCGAATCGCCGTTGGCGGCCCATCGCCAGCGTGCCCACCTCGAAATGGCTCGGCTATTAGTTGAACGTTTGGCCGACAAGGGACCGCCGCGTGACCCTCTGACATACCGGGCGTTGATCTGGGCGCTGGAAGCAGCGTCCCTGGAACTGCTCGGCCAGCAGGCCAAACCTGCTGAAATTGAGCAGGCCAAGCAGGTATTGAGCGATCTATTGATCGCCTCGTTGTGTCCTGAATTGGCCTGAGATACCTGTTATTTGGCGGCTGTACAGGCCATTAGATTGGGCGCTAGGTTTACGCTTACATGCTTTGATAAGGGTCCAAAAATAATATCTGCATAGGTGCTGGCATGTCATTTATCGATTCCGCCTCTCTGCCACCTTTGGCGCGAGGCATGGACCGCCTGGGTTTTGGCTCGCTGTCGTTGAAGGCATTAAAACAACGCTATGGTCATCCCGATTGTGCATCACGCTTTGTGCAAATCGACGGGTTCAATGTGCACTACCGCGATGAAGGCGAGCGCAATAAACCGGTGCTGGTACTGATCCACGGTGTGGTGGCTTCGCTGCATACTTGGGATGCCTGGTTGCCGGAATTTGCCCGCGATTACCGGGTCATTCGCTTTGATGTGCCGGGGTTTGGCCTAACTGGCCCGCCCAGTCGTGGTGAATACTCACCGGAACGCATGCTCAACGTGCTGGACTTGCTGCTCGATCATTTAGACGTAACTAAGGCATCGTTGGTGGGTAACTCGCTCGGCGGTTATGTCGCTTGGAACTATGCGTTGCACAGGCCAGAGCGGGTCGAGAAGCTGGTGCTGATTGATTCAGCCGGTTATACCATGGCTAAAATTCCCTGGATGATCGCCTCCGCCGCGCTGCCCGGAGCCACGCTGGCCATGCCTATGTGGATGCCGCGCGCGCTAATTGCTGAGGGCATTAAACAGGTGTATGGCGACCCAACACGCATCCAGCCGGGCGTGATTGATCGTTATTACGACCTCAGTCGGCGGCCCGGCAATCGTTTGGCGATGATGAAAATCTTCCGCTTGCTGATGCAGGTTAATCGCGATGAATTGCACGCAACGCCGGCACGGGTAGCCGCCATTAAGGCGCCCACCCTGTTGCTTTGGGGCGCGTGTGATCGCTGGATTTCGCCTAGCCATGTAGCGCTTTGGCAGCGTGACTTGCCGTCGATTAAGGTGCAGGTGTACGCCGGTGTTGGGCACATCCCGATGGAAGAGATTCCACAACGTAGCGCCGCCGACACCTTGCAGTTTCTGCGCGGTTAATCGCGCGGCATTCGGGCCACGAAAAAGCCCAAGAGCGCTAAGCGGCCTTGGGCTTGAGTGCGCAGCGCTTAGGCCGCAGCGACTTGTTCGCCTGGGGCGTCGAACTCGGCGCGGTATTCTTCGACCAGATGCACGTTGTTGTGCTGCCAAGGCTGAAAGCCGTCTTTATAGAAGTCGAGATAGGCAGGCACCAACTGGCGGAATATGCCTTCTTTACCCCACAGCCAGGTTATGCCGTCACGCCAGACGCGCCAGTTCCATAACAGGCCATCGCGCTTGAGCATGTGAATCAGGCCCTTGGTGGTGTCGAAGGTGAAGAAGAAGGTGCTTTGCACCATCGCTCGGCGCAGTAACCAGCGGCTGCCGTGCACCTGTTGGTACACATCAAAGGCGACGGCCTTGTGCTCGGTCTCCTCCAGGGCGTGCCAGCGCCACAGCTTGGCCACTGTTGCATCGGCATCGCCCATCATGTTTTGGTTGCACAGCAGTGAGTCGGCCAAAATGGCGGTCAGGTGTTCCACTGCCACGGTGGAGGCCAGTTGCGCAGCGGCGGGTAGGTTTTTTTGCACAAAGCGCAAACGCCGCTTGAGCCCGCGCTCTAAATAGTCGACGTCATAGCCAAGGTCACGCAGCCGTGCGCTGTAGTCCAAGTGCTCGCGACTGTGGTGGCCTTCTTGGCCGATAAATCCACGGATTTGTTCGTTCAGCACCGGGTCGGCAATTTGCCCACGAAACAGGCGTACTGAGTCGATAAAGAAGCGCTCACCGTCGGGAAAAAGTACCGACATCGCATTGAATAAATGGGTTTTGAACGCATCGCCACCGTGCCAATGGCGAGGCAAGGGATTGGGCAATTCAAAGTCCAAATGACGTGGACGAATCTGCAAACCTTCTGGAGTGCTGCTAACCATGTGAGTTCCCCTACGTGTGAGTGGGTTTCTTGTTGTTATTCACTATGGGCTTGTTGTGCGAGGCTCGCCAAGGGTATCTTCAGCCAATATTTTGGTCATATCCGGCCAACTAAACATAAGAATAAATATCATGAAATCGTCGTTACTGTTCAGCGCAGAACTGGTGCCGGTCGCCTATGTGGAAGCGCTGCTGGGCTTAGCTGCTGAGCTGGGCGTCAGTCGTGGCGAGCTGTTCGCCCTGGCCGCGATTGCGCCGCAAGCTCTGGATAACCCAAGCGGGCGGATGTCTTTTGTCGACGCTAATCTGCTCGCCAGTGCGGCCCTACAGCACTGTCACGAACCCGCCTTGGGCTTGCTCTTGGGGCAACGCCTGAACGTCTCGACCCACGGTATTTTGGGCTATGCGGTGTTAGCCAGCGCCAACTTGGGGCAAGCCATTCAGTTCGTCTTAAAGTATTACCGGGTCTTGGGCTTGGCGTTTGACTTGGACATTACCGAGCAGTCCGGTCGCCTCCAATTGCGCGCCCTGGAGTCAATGCCGATGGGGCCGCTCAAGGTGTTTGCTAGCGAGGCGTTACTGGCCAGCTTCTACAGCATTGCGCGTTTTTTGCTCGGCCGAGAGCTCGATGGGCTGGAGCTGGGCTTCGCCCATTCGGCGCCGGCGCATGCCGCGCGCTACCAGGCCGTGTTTGGGGTGACTGTGCAATTTGACCAGCCTTATGACTGGCTGAGTCTGCCGCAGAGTTATCTGCAACAACCGATGGCGTTGGCCAACCCCGGTACCGTGCATATGTGTGAACAACAGTGCGAGGCACTGCTGGCCACCTTGGATGTGCGCGACGACCTGCTCACCCGTGTGCGGCGCTTATTACTGGCCCGTCCCGGTGATTTCCCCGACCTGCAAAACGCGGCCAGTTCGCTGCATACCAGCGCTCGCAGCTTGCGTCGGCATCTGTCTGAGCTGGGTACCAGTTATCAGCAGGTACTCGATGACGTGCGCAAACGCCTGGCCCTGCAATACCTGACCACCACGCATCTACCCTTGCATGAAATCGCCTATCTACTGAATTTCAGCGACCCATCAAATTTTCGTCGGGCGTTTAAGAAGTGGACGGGCAAGTCGCCGGGGGAATATCGCCGTGAGCACTGAGTGCATGCAGATGCCTAGCCCGGCAGTTAAGCAGGGCAGGGCAGGCCGATAATCAGGCGCCGTTACCGGCTCCCCACAGGCTGCTCAGGCTGCTGAGCAGCGGGCCGCCGACCCCTTGCTGGCCGAGGTACTGCAGCAGTAGCGGTGCGAATTGGCCGATCATGGCGCTGTCCATACCCAGTGCGCCGAAGGCCTGATTTAACTCCTGCAGGTTAGTCACGTTGGCCAGCGCCGCATTGGTGGCGCCGCTGACAGGCGTTTGCGGCGTTTGCCCCAGCAGCCCACCAAGACCTTCTAGCTGCTTGAGGCCGTTATTACCCTCAAGTTTCTGCAGCCCCGGAATGCTCTGGTTGAGCTGGCTGTATTGCGCGCTTGGCAATTGGTTCTTGGCCAAACCAAACATGGCCCCGGCACCGCCCACGGCTTGTTGTGGGGTTAACTTGAGGGCGCTTAACGATTGCAGCAGTTCGAGGCTCTGCGGGTTGCTCAATAGGCTGGCGGTGTTGCCATTGCTATTGCCACTGCTGACCGCCGATACCGCATTGGCAGCGTCGCTCAAACTGAAGGCGAATGCCGGGCAAGCCGCCAACGATAATGTGGCTAGCAAGGCAAGGCGGCGGGGAATATTCATCGGTAAACCTCTCGGGTGAATTGTCACGGCATGCGCCGCAAATTAACTGCATCGGCAATTTGACCAGTCCGCTGGCCAGGACGTTCCCGCTGCGGACAAGATTATCCTTGCATTGAAGCGACACCGCCAATCTGCGCACCGGCGCTGTGTTTGTCGGTGTGGCGCGTTAGTTCGGCGAATCGCCATTGTTTTGCTGGCTGTGCGAAAATTGCCCTAATGATGATTTAGGAGACTCCGTTAATGACCTTGCAGACCGCTATTATTAGGGAAACCTTCCCTGTTGGGCCTTTGCAGTGCAACTGCACGATCATTGGTGACCCGGTGAGCAAAAAAGCCATTGTGGTTGATCCGGGTGGTAACCCTGAGCTGATCATGGCCAAGCTTGAGGCGCACGGGTTGAAGGTGGTGAGCATCATTCACACCCATGCGCACCTCGACCATTTTCTGGCTTCCGGGCAGATGAAAGAAAAAACCGGCGCCACCCTGCATTTGCACAAGGAGGACCAGTTTCTCTGGGACAACCTAGAGATGCAGTGCGGCATGTTTGGCGTGCCCTATGTGCCCGTGCCGGCGCCGGATCAGTGGTTAACGGATGACCAGGCGTTGGATTGCGGTTGTGGCGTGGCGCTGCATACCCCAGGACACACACCAGGTTCTATGAGCTTTTGGTTTCCAGAGGCTAAGCTGTTAATTGCCGGTGATACGCTGTTTCGTGGTGGTATTGGTCGTACCGATTTATGGGGCGGCGATTATCCGACCATTGAGCGCTCAATCAAGCAGCGTTTGTATACGCTGGATGAGGAGGCCACAGTGGTTACTGGGCATGGTCCTGACACCCGTTTAGGCGATGAAATGCGTAATAATCCTTATGTACGTGCCTAAGCTTGGAATTTTTTACCGAGCGTGAGCTCAAATCTTCTGCGTCCATACGGGACGCGCTGAATTTGCAGGAGTTGGATCTTATGTTTATCCCAAGTCGTTTGTTGTTGGCCGTTACCGCAGCGGCCCTATTGGCCGGCTGCGCGTCGCAGAGCCCCTATGACAATCAACCGCCAAGCAGTAACAAGACCGCCACCTATGGCGGTCTTGGCGCGCTGGCGGGCGCGGCGGCGGGTGCTTTGATTAATCATGATAATCGTGGCAAAGGTGCATTGATTGGCGCGGCTATCGGTGGTGCCAGTGGTGCTGGCTATGGCTACTACGCCGACAAACAAGAGGCCGAGTTGCGCCGCAGCATGCAGGGCACGGGTGTTGAGGTGCAGCGTCAAGGTGATCAAATCAAATTGATCATGCCGGGCAACATCACCTTTGCCACCGACTCGGCCGAGATTGTCAGTAATTTTTATGCGCCGTTGAATAACCTCGGCAGCTCGTTCAAACAGTTCAATCAGAACAGCATTGAAATTGTCGGCTACACCGATAGCACCGGTAGCCGCGCCTACAACATGGAGCTTTCCCAGCGCCGTGCGCAAAGTGTGGCCAATTATCTGACCGCGCAAGGTGTGGATGCCTCGCGGTTGTCGACTCGCGGTGCCGGGCCGGATCAGCCGATTGCCAGCAACGCCACTACCGATGGCCGTGCACAGAATCGCCGGGTTGAAGTTAACTTGCGCCCGCTACCGGGTCAGCAGCAGTAAAATCCGAGAGCTTCAAATAAAACCGCCTATTGGCGGTTTTTTTCTGCGTGCGATAAACCCACATTCAGTTGGGCTGCTGTTGTTGGGTTTATCGCGCACAGTGGCGCCCGTCATAAAAAGTGCCGTACAGCGGTCGAGGGGTTTGTCATGAGGGTAGGTCTGGTAGTTGATGCGACTTGTGATTTGCCGGCAGATTTTCTGCTTGCTCACGGCGTGCGGGTGTTACCGATTGAACTAAACGTGGCCGGTGAGTACTTGGTTGACCGTCGCGAGCAGCAGGCAACCCAGGATTTTTATAGCCAGCAATTGCCTCATGTGCGGGCCGGCGACCATAGCCAGCCGATGCCTGTGGCCCAGTTGCAAGCGTGGTTACTGGAAGAGTTGGTCTGCGAGTTCGACTACTTACTGTGTTTAACGGTGTGTAGCCAGCGTAGCCAGATTTTTGCGCATGCGAGTGAGGCCTCGTTTGGCTTGTTGCAGTGTTACCGCGAGCGGCGGCAGGCTGCCGGTATAAACGGGCTATTTACCATGCGGGTAATCGACAGTAAAAGCGTGTTTGCCGGTGTTGCTCTGTTGGCCGCAGAGGCGCTACGTTTAATTGCCAACGCAACCTCCCCACATGTTATTCGGGCGAGTCTGGAGGCGTTGGCAGGCCAGGTGCGTACTTTTATTGTTGCCGACGATCTAGCGCATTTGCGCCAGAGGGGCTTTCAAAAAGGTGATCGCAGTGGGCTGTTGGATAAATTTCGCGGGGCGGCTTTGGGCTTAGGCTCGCTCTTGGATGTAAAGCCGGTGTTGAGCGTGCAAAGCGGTGCCGACAAGGCGGTGGCGATGTCGCCGAGCTTTGATAAGGCGGCCGAGAAGCTCTTTGCGCATACCGCTAAGCGGGTTTACGCCAATCAGTTGCTGGCCCCACAGGTGTGCCTGAGTTACGCCGGTGATCTTTCGCTGGTGCGCAATTTGCCCGGCTTTGCTGCGTTGGAGCTGCTCTGTCGCGAGCGCGGAGTGGCGTTACACTTGGCGATGCTAAGTGCTACCGGGGCGATTAACTTAGGGCGTGGCGCCCTGAGTTTGGCTTATGCCGCAGAAGCTACTTCGTTCGATTAGGCTTTAGCTGCCAGCGCTGCGGTGGATGCGGGCTGGGTAGCGCTGTGCAGATAGCTTTCGAACAGCGCAATAGTACCCTCCCAATCCTGCCGGCTGGCGTGCTGGCGTGCATTTAAACGCACCCGGCGCAAGGTTTCAGGCTCGGCCAATAACCAGATGGCAACGTTGGCAAAATCCTCAGGCTCATGGGGGATAGCCAATGCGCCGTTGTGTCCATGGCGAATATGTTGCCCGGCAGTCGCTTGATCAAAAGCCACCACGCCCAACCCTGAGGCCAAGCCTTCGAGCACCACATTACCGCTGCTTTCACTGAGGTTGGGGAACAGTAATACATCCCCCGAGGCATAGTGTTCGGCGAGTGCTTCGCCCTGTTGCACGCCGGTAAAAATAGCCTCGGGTACGGCCAGTGCCAAGCTGTCACGTTGCGCACCGTCACCGATCACGATGAGCTTGATGCCGCGCTGCGGATAGGCGTTGCGCAAGCTCAAAAAACTGTTGGCGAGCAGTTCGAGGTTCTTTTCGCGGCTGAGGCGGCCGACATGCAGTACCGCTATGTCGTCGTCCTGCAGGCCCCAGCTGGCGCGCAAACTACTACTGCGCTTGCGCGGATGAAACAACTGACCGTCGACGCCGCGTACCAGTAATTGCAAACGTTGGAAACCACGCCGGGTCAACTCCAGGAACTGGCTGGCACTGGGCACCAGGGTGAGTTGCGAGCAGTTGTGAAACCAGCGCAGGTAGTTGGTGAGCAGACGGCTGAATAGGCCCAGTCCGTCACGACTGCCGTACTGCTGGAGATTGCTATGCATCCCGCTGACCACCGGAATGCCCATGCGCCGCGCTACCCGCAATGCGGATAGCCCAAGGGGGCCTTCGGTGGCGATATACAACACGTCGGGGCGTTGCAATTGCCAGTGCTTTAGCAGGGTACGGCGCGCCGCGAAGCCCCATTGCAAACCTGGATAACCAGGCAATGGCCAGCCCTGGGTCAGCAGCAGTTGTGCATCGCTGGTTTGCCCGGCATCGCTGGCTTGCCGCGGGCGAATCAGTTGCAGTTGATGTCCGCGCGCACTTAGCCCCGCGCAGAGCCGGCCAAGGGTGTTGGCCACACTATTGGGTTCTGGCGGGAAGGTTTCGCTGATGAGCGCTATGTGCAGGCAGGCTTGGTTCATGCCCGTAGTCTGCGCGGCGGGCATGTTGTCTATATGACAGTTTAAATGCTGCTGTGTGACATTGGCGGCGGGAGATCTAGCGGTTGCGGCGCAGCGGGGGCGGTGCAGGTTGGTCTTGCAGTACGGCGGCTACCTCGCGGGCGAGGGTTTCGGAGGTGAAAGGCCCGGCAATTTGCTCGCCCTTTTCCCGGCAAACCCACCATTCGCTTTTAATCTGGGCGACGATAAAGCCGTTGGCGCTGTGTTCAATACTCATTTTTTGCTCTCTTCAGGGCTGCTTGGTTTCAATTCTTGGCGCTAAGTGTAACGACAACCTGTGATGGCCACCTGTTTGTGCATAGCGGTTAACGGTTAAGGCTTCTGTGCGGTATGCACGGCACCGCCTTCGCACACCCAAAACAGCGTGGCGCCGGCTACGGCTGCGGGCATCATCAGGATGTTGACGAAGGGAATCAGCAGGGCCAAATAGGTTATGCCGCCAAAACCTAGGCTCTGCCAACGCTTCGCACGCAGCCAGGCGAGCATGTCTGGCCAGCTCATCTTGTTGTTGTCGGCCGGGTAGTCGATGTATTGCACGGCCATCATCCACACGCCAAACAATAGCCACAGCGGCGCGGCTAGGATGTTTAGCCCCGGTATAAAAGACAAAATTAGCAGGCTAATACTGCGCGGCAGAAAGTAGCTGAGTTTGCGCAGTTCGCGGCTGAACGTGCGCGGCACCATAGCGCCCAGCTCGCTCCAGCTAAAGGCCGGGAAAGTGTCTTCACCGCGCGCGACGATTTCGACTTTTTCGGCCAGAAAGCCGTTGAAAGGAGCGGCGATGATATTGGCAACTACATTGAAAGTGAAAAACACCATCAACAGCACCAGCACTACAAACAGTGGCCAGAGGATGTACTGCAAAAAGCTCAACCAGTTGGGCAGGTTGGGCATCAACATGTCGACCCAGCCACTGAACTGTTGCAGCGATACTGCAATCAAGCCGATAAACACAATCAGGTTGACCGCCAGTGGCAGCAATACAAATAAGCGCAGGCCGGGGCTGAGAATTAACTTGAGGCCGGCCTTTAGATATTCTGGGCCGGAGAGTACGCGGGCAGTCATGGCGGTGTTCCTAAAGAGGATATGCGCGCGACCTTAGCCGTTTTGTGTCGGCGGGGAAAGTGTCGGGGGTTGGTATACGCAGGCGCGGTTACGTTGTTGTTTGGCTTCATACATGGCGATATCCGCAGCTTTAATCAGCCCTTCAGCGTATTGGGCATGCTCGGGATAGATGGCAATGCCGATACTTGGGGTGACAAAATCGATCAAAATATCACCATGCTTGAACGGCTGACTAAGCCGGTTAAGTAATCGCTCAGCGAGCTTTACGGCCGCTTCCAAATCGGTTTCAGGCAGTAATATGGTGAATTCATCACCGCCTAAACGGTAGGCCCAGTCGGGCTGGCGTAAGGCGTTGCGCAAGCGCTCGGCAATGGTCTTGAGCAGTAAGTCGCCAATGTCATGGCCGTATTGGTCGTTAACCTGTTTAAAACGGTCTAGGTCTAGGTACAGCAGGGCCAGTTTTAGTTGCTTGCGTTGCATCAGTTCCAGGCTGCTTTGTAATTGCTCACCGAAGGCTTTACGGTTGCCCAAATCAGTCAGTGGATCGCGATAGGCCATGTCGATGAGTTGGTGTTGATAGGCCATTTTTGCGCTGGTGTCACGCACGATGCCGCGCCACCCAGTAACTTTGCCGCTAAGGTCGAACATGGCCGCTAGGCGCGCTTCAAAGTGGCCGATGCTGGCGTCACGGCGTTTGAATGGGCAGGCTAAGATGTTGTTTTTACTGCTGCCCTCGGAAAGCTCTTGCAGCAGTTGCCGGGTACGCAGCAGGTCGGTTTCACTGAGAATCAATTTGAGGTCTCGACCTTGCAGCTCTTCGCCGCTGTAGCCAAAAATACTCGATAGCGCTTTGTTTGCGTAACTGAGGTGGCCGTTAAGATCGACTTCAAAATAGCCTTCATTGATTGACTCTAGAATCAATTGCTCGCGGGTTTCACTTTGTGCCAAACGGTCAAACATTTGGTTTAGCGCGCCGGCCAATTGGCCCAGCTCATCGCGGCCATGATCGGTAAGGTGTGGCAGGCTGTCGCCAACACCTACCTGCGTGACCTCGTGGTGAATACGCTGCAAGCGGCGCAAAATTTTAAACTCTAAGCCCAGATAGACCAGCACTAATGCCAGCAAACCAACGGCAAACGTGAACAACAGAAAGAACCAAATGGCTTGCTGGCCTTCTTTATATAAACGCCGGTCTTTGTGGATGCGCAGGGCCAGACTGGGTTGATTTAGTTGGTTGCTAAATTGCAGATCAAGCTGTTGCGCTTGCGCGTTGAGCAGGCGGCGTGGGGCAACCTGTAAACCGCTAAAGCTGCTGTCTAGCGGCATTTTTAGGCTTTGCCAATCAGGCGTTTGCAGGCTGGACTCAATCAGTTGTAAGCGGCCATCCACTTGATTTTGCAAGCTTTCAAAGCGCTCATCATCAATAAAGTGTCCGGCGATAATTGTGCCTATTGGGGCGGTGTAACTCTGCGGATTGCTGATGGCGCTGGCGACCAGTAATAACGGCGTGCCTTGCAGTATGAACAGCTGACCCTGACCGTCTAAGACTTGGTTTTCGGCGTTTTGCTTGGCCAGCTCCGCGCCCAGCCGCAGGATGTCGATACGCAGGCTTTCGTAACTACTGGGTCGTTGGCCATTGGCACTGAGCATTGCCTCTAGTTCGGGGGGCTGCCATTGCTCGGTGATGACCTGGCTGTTGAGGTCGAGGTAAATTATAAAGTCGAAGCCCAGCAAGGCCAGTGATTGCTGATCAAGGTTACTGCGCACGTAGTCGGGCTGCTGGCCTTGCATAAACAAGTAGCTGTCGTCCCACTCGGCGTAGGTTCTGAGCAGGTCTAGGTTGCGCTTGACTAGGGAGTCTAAGCGGCTGCGCAGGCGTTCAACGTCGTTAAGTAGCAGGGCACGATCTTGGCCATCAAAACGGCTGAGTAGAATGCGTTCCGACAAGCCATAGGTAATCACTAGCGTGAGCACTAGCAATGGGGTTAATAACCAAAACAGGCGTTTGCGCAAGGTCATGCAAGCGATATCCAAGGAGTGACTTGGCCAGTATAGCTATGGCTCAGAAGTTATCCGGGAGGGGCTGCAGTTTGCGCCCGATCACGGCGTGCTGGGCTGCGGTATCGGCGGATTGAGTTGCTCTGTTTCGATCGCGCGCAGCCTAGGCAGTTGCTGGGCCAGTTGTTGAAAGTGGGCAAGACGCTCGTAACATAGGGTCAGCTCGCCGGAAAAGCTGTTGTACCAAGAGTCATCCGCCCCGCAACTGGTGAGCCGTAACGTGAGATCACGCGGCAACGCAAAGGCTTCGCTGGCAGCCTTGGCCACCGTCTCAAGCTGGCCGCTGGCCCGCACTTTACTGAGCATTTCGGCACCATGGGCGAGGCTTGCCGGTGGTGGCTCGTAAATCACACTAATGGCATGTTCTATCGGGGTGCCGGGTGGGCGGTGAAAGTGCTGCTTCAGCCAGTTAACCGAGCGAGCAACCTGTTGGTATTCCTCATCGCAGTACAAGGCGCGCTCCGCGGGCAGGTCGGTGGCGTTGATGATCCACTCTAAATTGTCCGGGTCACTGCCATAGGCCAGGCAGGCGATATTGTAAAAGCGCTGGGCATCCAAGCCATGACTGTCCCAGGCATACACCTCTTCGTCGGGTGCCTTAGGCCTTTGCCACTCCAGGCGCCAGTAATCGGCAATGTCGAGTAACTTGGCGTAAAAATCGCTGTCGCGGTGTTTGTCAGCGAACAGGAACAAACCCATAAAACCCAATTGGTCGGCGGCGTCTTCTTCACGGCCAAGCACGGGTAGTTGCAGTTCATTGATCAGTAAATGACCCATTTCATGCAGCAGGGTGAACTCGGCATTGGCACTAATAAAGTCCAGCTCGTTGGCTTGTAACGGCGGTACTGGTGGTGTGGCCGCGTTGGCACACAGGCTCAGCAAGTAAAACCCGAATACGCAGCAGAGTAATCGGTTGCGCATGGCGTAAACCTCGGGGCCGAACGATTGCTCATGGCTGTTAGATTTTTTGCTATCGAGCGCGCTGCGGCGCAGCGCAGCCCTTACACTTTGCGTTGCAGACTTGGCTGGGTAAAGCGTACGCCGGCTAAGCCG